>CAZBCV010000001.1:0-2956 GCA_964490495.1 uncultured Aureispira sp.
TTTTCTAATGGATGCTTACTACCTTTGTATGGAGAAGCAATATAGAGCATTGTATGATAAAATTGTCACTCAAAGTGAAGATGAGATAGACTTTACAATAGACGCTTCATCTTTCAGCATATCTATTTACGATGCCATAAAATCTCCTTCGATTTGGTTGTTATATGTTTTGCTTTTGGTATTGATTGGTTTGATGTGGAGTTAAATGTGATGTATATTGGAAATAAATTCCTGTGAGATTATTAAGTTTTATCCAAACCATTGTGTTTTTCGTTCCCCATGATTGACTTTTAATTCAACTTGCTGTTTTTAGTTTATATTTTGTTCAATTAGTATATTTTTAATATATTTATACGCTTAATAATAAATTATTTTCGTTACTTTGTTTCTTTTTTGTTCTAATAATATATCATGGATATACTAAGCGGTTCTAAAATAAACTATCTGATGGCCAACTGGCCAAATCATACTGTTGCGCTAACTAACTATTTTCAGCATATGGACATATCAAATCAGTTGTTGGCCATATACAAAAAAAATAGGTGGGTGAAATCCATAGGTAGAGGCGCCTATATAAAATATAGTGATAACCTCCAGTACCAAGGGGCTATATATGCCTTGCAAAAGCATAATTTTATGACAGTTCATCCCGGAGCCAAAACGGCATTATCTCTTTTAGGAAAGACGCATTACTTAGCGTTTCAAGCAAAAAAGGTTTATTTATTTGGAAGTATAGATGAGAGACTTCCCTCTTGGGTTGAGAAAAATAATTGGGATATTAAGCTGGATTTTAAGCAAACTTCGTTTCTGCCCCCTACTCTTGGTTTAATAGAACACAATATGGGAGAGTACACTATCATGGTATCGGATACCGTACGTGCTTTTCTTGAATGCTTATTATTAGCACCTAAAGATCAAGAAATTTTAGAATGCTTTGAAATACTTGAGGGACTAAATGATTTGAGACCGGATAAAATTAATGATTATCTTAGACAGTGCAACTCTATAAAGGTAAAAAGACTTTTTCTATATCTTGCAGAAAAGGCAGATCATCAATGGTTTCAATACATAAACGTCGAATCTCTAGACTTGGGTCATGGAAATAGGAGTTTGGCTGAAGATGGCGTATATTCAAGTAAATATAAAATTACGATACCTAAAACATTGAAAGAGCATGGCAAACACGTTCTATAATAAACAAGTTGGACTTCTTATTAGGGTGATTCCAGAAGTTGCAAAGGAGTCCTGCTTTGCTTTACATGGAGGAACGGCAATCAATCTATTTTACAGTGATATGCCACGTCTGTCAGTTGACATTGATTTAACTTATATTCCTTTAGAGAATAGGCAAACATCCTTATCTAATATCAATGAAGCGTTGAATAGAATCAAAACATCTATAGAAAAAAACCTAAAACCAATCGCAGTTGAACATAGAGCTGATGTATCTAAACTTTTAATTTCTACAAAGGATGCTCAGATAAAAATAGAAGTAAATGAGACGAAAAGAGGATTGATAGAAAAACCAGAGACAAAAATACTTTGTGCAAAGGCACAAGCCATGTTTGATTCCTTTTGTGCTATTTCGGTGGTTGACGTTGGTCAATTGTATGGTGGAAAAATATGTGCTGCACTCGATAGACAGCATCCTCGAGATCTATTTGATATTAAATATTTCTTAGAGCACCACACACTTGATAGACACATAATGAAGGGGTTTATATTTTGCCTTATAGGAAGTGATCGCCCGATGAATGAGCTAATCCGGCCAAATTTATTGAATCAAAAAAAGACTTTGGAAGTACAATTTGATGGTATGTCCGACATGGCTTTTTCTTACAATGATTTTGAAGAAACAAGAATCAAGCTTATTACTACTATTAATAACAGCCTAACTTCTGCTGATAAAGAATTCATTCTAAGTATCAAAAAAGCTGAGCCTGATTGGAGTGTTTATGATTTTAAAAACTACCCATCTGTGCAATGGAAGTTAATGAATATTCAAAATTTAAAGAGAACTAACCCTGAAAAACATCAGAGTTTATTTGACCTCTTAAAAGAAAAGCTTCATTAATTATACTGTTGAAGATAATAAAGTGCGAGGCTGATTATTGATAAACCTTGAGCTACTAAATTATAATTTCTTTTTGCCGAAGGCTAAATATTATTTTGCGTTAGTGTCAATATAGAATTCATATAGATGAAAATCTTTTGTATCTCTTTTTTTTTCTTCAACCCTAATTTTGTTGCCCACCTGTTGTCCGATAAACGATAAACTAATAGGCCTTATTTACAAGAAAAACAAGATAATCAATTGGGAAGTCAAGCAAAAATAAACTTTTTTGTAAAGTTATGACTTTACTATACTTAAATAAAAGTAAATGTATTACTTTACTAAATATTTTCAAATGTAAACATATTACTTTACAATTGCGCCTTTAAAGTAAATGTATAACTTTACAATATGAAAAATAAATCATTACAATTGCAGCAACTTAATCATAAGATGAATGAAGTTATAATGTTAGTACATTGAGATTCCTCACGTACGTTCGGAATGACGGGGTCAGTTGTGGTGGTGGGAGACGAGGGCAGCGGCAGAGCCGTACTGCCCTCGTCTCCCATTCTCATCACCAAAGAGCTGTTATTTCGACCATCGGGAGAAATCTTAAACCGCACTCAGGCTAATGTTTCAAAGCCTGACTTTTTAAATTGCATAGATTAGAAATCTTTGGATATTTGTTATTTGGGCTTGTTTAACAAATATCAACGTAAACTGTGCAATTTGTTATACACACTTTTGAATCACAAGTTTTGTTTTCAGGAGATTATTAGCGTTCTCCTTTTAATTTATTAGTATTTCTGGACAAAGTATCGGGAAGTAAATCGCTGTATTTCAAAACATTATATGTGAATAAGTGAATAAAATTTGAGTTTGACAATAAAATTATTGTTA
>CAZBCV010000001.1:3056-44532 GCA_964490495.1 uncultured Aureispira sp.
ACAAGGCCAAATATGTTTATCGAAGAAAAAAGAAAGTGAAGAAAATATATTGGAATATATTGAGACTCAAAAAAAGTTTTATGAAATCTAGCTAGTGCTCTGACTAGAAATAAAAAAAGGGGCTAAATAATTTTTACTTAGCCCCTTTTTTTTAGAGAATTAATTTTTCAATTAAAATTCGAAGGTATATCTGTAACCTAAACCAATGTTTAATGATCCTAAAGCTTTGTCGTTTACCTGAGCTTCTTCTATTGTAAATTTAGCAGGTAATATATACTGTGCACCAATAAAAAACCCACCAAAACTCAAACCGATTTCTGGCATGATACCAAAACCACTACCATTAGTTTCTTTTACTACAGTTGTACTACCACTACCATCTGTAATTGTTAATTCAGGTGTTAGTAATTGAACCAAGCCCAAAGTGAGACTGGCATAAGGTGTAAAACCTTCTGGTTTTAAAGTATACCTTGCTTTTGCACCAATTAAACGCATACCGAAAACATCAATGTCGCCATCTCCTGCTCCTGCTAATATTGATCCAGTATAACCTAATCCCACTCCTAAATTTGGTTTTATGTGATAAAGTACATCACCCGTGTAAGTAAGTCCACCATTTAAATTTAGGTCCTCTGCTTTATCACTAACACCTGAACCTCCAGGTGACGCCCAACCTAAAAAACCCGCAGCAGAAACGACTTTTTGACCTACAAGTGACATTGCAGATAACATAAAAAAGCTAATAATTAAAAAATGAATTTTCATAAAATTTGGTTTTAATTGTTATTAAAATAAAATGCAAAGGTAAAAGAATTAACATAATAATAAAAAAAATTACTATTTAATAAATATTTTTTTCCATAACCCATAAAATCTATTAGAAAGTACATCCTAAATTTTCAACCAATTATCTTTTTGTTTTTAACTAACATATTGTTGTAAAACACTATATAGATTATGCATTTACGAATATGTAAAACACTATATTTAATGGGAACTCATTAAATTATTATAGGTTTATGTGTAATAATAATAAAAAATTTAAAATAAAATGAGGCTGTAATAAAACTTTATTTATACAAATTAATAACTTGATTCTATTAAAAATGTAGCTCCAGATTTCTCTATTGTTTTACCTACTTCACTAAAAGATTATCAATTATAGTTGCTATTTTATTCAAAATATCTATATTTGCATTTAAATATTTATGACACATTATTTATTAACCCCTTAAATACAAAATAAGTGAGTCAATCAACACATCACCAAAAAATTAATTTTAAACAAGTTTTTAACCCAAAATCACTCATGTTTATTGTTTTAGGTGTAATCAGTGCCACCGTAGCTTTACAAGGGTTTATGATACCTAACCATTTTCTAGATGGTGGTGTAACAGGTATTTCTATCTTAATACATGAATATTTTGATTTTCCAATTTATATTTTACTATTACTCCTCAATATACCTTTTGTGTTTATAGGTTATAAAAAAATTGGCAAAACCTTTGCTGTTCAAACCTCTATTGCTATTATTCTTTTGACTATCAGTATGTATTTTATCAAAATTCCTGATGCCTTTACAAATGATAAATTATTGATAGCTATTTTTGGCGGTTTGTTAATTGGTCTTGGTATTGGGCTGGTCATAAAGGGTGGTGCTGTCATAGATGGATTAGAAGTTTTAGCTGACTATACCCATAAAAAATCCGGATTTTCTACATCGGAAGTAATATTATCTATAAATTCAATTTTGTTCCTCGGAATAGCTTTTAAGTTTGGAATTGAGTCTGCCATGTATTCTATTTTGACCTATTATACTGCTATGAAAATATCGGATTATGTAGTAGATGGTTTTGAAGAATTTACGGCCCTATCCATCATTTCAAAAGAACACGAGACCATTAAATCGGTCATCGTGAATGATTTCAATAAGGCCATAACCGTCTATAAGGGTGAAAGAGGTTATTTACCAGGTAAGTTTGATATCTCTCATGATTGCGACATCGTGATGACAATTGTCACAAGATTAGAAATTCATCGTTTGAGACAAGCTTTGACTGAAGTAGATCCACAAGCTTTCTTTTTTGTACAATCCATCAAAGAAGTAAAAGGTGGAGTGGTAAGTAAAATTAAAGCCCATCACTAAAAGTCAGAATTCATTGTATTTCTAACAAATACTTGATTTTAAGTTTTATTCTCTTTTATTAGAAAAGTTCCTTCTATTTAATAAAGAATAGTTTCTATTTTAATTCCTTCATTTTTTAGTCTAGTAACTAAGTCATTACCAAAAGCTTCTACGGGTGTCAATACACCATATGTAATTGTACCTATTTTACGTTTTTGATTCAATGCAAAAGCCGCTTGGGAAAACATTTTGGACGTCTCGTCATAGCCTGGATCACCACCCGAAAAAGTTGTTTTTGCGGTTTTTTCACCAGATTTACCTATACAAATGACTTCAAACTTTGATTTAGACCTCCGCTCTGCATCAGGTCCAGTTCCTGGTTGAAATTTTCTTAAAAGCATTTCTCTAAAGGGTTTAAATTTTATACCTATCATAGTGATAGCTATAGGTATAATGGTCTTGACTACCTTCATGAAATTTTTACTCAACCAAAACTGGGCATAAGAAGTCGCCTCCCCGTAGTCTTTTGGCATTCTATATATACCTCGCTTGACAATATGTGGATCCACCACCGGCATAGGAAGTGCCCAATAGTTCACATCTTTATTATAATGTATTTTAAGGGGTATTTTTGGCGCATCAGGATGTCTAGGTATTTTAGTTTTGTAAGAAACTTTTAGAGCATCATTGTGTAAAGCATTGATGGCCGTTGTCAAAGTTCCGCCCGAAAAAGTTGCATTTGTTCGAACAAAACCATATAAACTTTTAGGCAAATTGTGAGGAAGTGCTTTTGCAGTCAGCCATGCTGCATAATCAGCAGGTATGCTGTCGAAACCACAACAATTGACAATACATACTTTTTGGGCCTCAGCTTTGTAGAAAAAGTCATCATATACTTGTGCTACAAAAGAAGGCTCTCCAGTGATATCCAAGTAATGAGTTGATGCAGAAATGCAAGCATTTACAACTGGTAATCCATATAAAGCAAATGGTCCAGCAGCATTCATGACTACATGCCCTTGGCTTATGATCTCATGTAGATGAGCAGGATTGTTAATGTCCGCCACCAAAATATCAGGTTTTTGACCCGATATAGAAAGGTGTAGTGCTTCTAACTTTTCCTTGTTTCTGCCAGCTATAGCCCAAGTAATATTTTCCTTGATTGCATGGTGTGAGATATATTCTGCTGTAATCTGTCCTGTGAAACCTGTGGCTCCAAAGAGGATGATGTCGTATGTACGTTGGGACATTTTAATGTTTTTGTTATACTACGGGCTCTTCCTTTTTCATGATTACCGCAATGATGGCACTTGGTATAAGCCCAAATAATATATTTTGTAAACCTTGAAGTAAAAAATTAAAAGGTGTAAATTTGCTCTCCATTTCTTCTTCTGCTTTTTCGATGGAATCTGCAATCGTATTTTCATCTGCTCCAAATTTTTCAAACATGTCTCTTGTAGAATCCATAGCCATTTCCGCCATTTTTTCAGGAAGAGAAGTGTCTATTAGGTTCATCCATATTAAAGTGAACAATATACTTATCACACTACCTACTACACCCGTAAAAAATACGGTTTTAAAAGCCTCCCCAAAATTGATAAATCCACCATTTTTCTCTCTATGATCTTTAGCCGCAAGCACCATAACTACAATATAAGTAAGTACACTAATTCCTAATTGTGTCCAGATACCCATTGGAAACACATAAAAACTTATTATAGCTAAAACAATAGAAACGGCCGCAAGTATTAAGCCATATTTAACCCAAGAAGTATTTAAATCCATTTTGTTTTGATTTTAATGTTTAATAAAGGGTAAAATTAATGAATCTGTTTCAATTTCATTGTTTTTAAGTTGATAATTTCTAAAAATTTTAATAAAATGGACATTTTTGTCTAACGAATCTAAAGAAAAAATACACTTTATTCCTTGCTCCCCAAAGTGAGGATGTCTGTAAAAAAAACAGTTATCCAAAGGATATGAGTCATCATTGATCTTAATAGACAAATTAGACACAGTTGCTCTTTTTAATTGAATCATATATTCTTCTCTAGACTTAATGAGTTGTGCCGCTATAAGTTGTGACAATTGTGATGCATTAGCTTCCAAAGAATCTATTTGAACTTGATATTCAGGGCTGGAATTTTTTCGTAAAAGCCTTCTTATATTTCTTTTTTCCTCATTGATAGTTTTTAATTGATTTTCCCAATCTTCTACTTGTTTTTTTATATTTGGGGCAACAAAATATTTATCTTCATACTCAAAAAAGCGGATTCCTTTTTTATAAATGGGTTCTAAATTCTCGTTATTTTCAAGATTTCTAACAGTTGATTTTGTTTGTTTAAAAAAGACCTCCATAACGTCTCCATCTAAATGATATTTGGACAACGAAACCCAAGGTAGAAATTCTTTTTTATTATTTGTTGGTTTAATAGACGAATCATGAAGTAAGTTTTTTCTCAAATCATCATAATAATAATCATCAATCATATGGCCATTCTCCATTAGAATAGTATCACTCGGCATATAGGGATTTGTTCGATTATTGACGACATTTTCATGAAAAATTAAAATAAATAAATAAGGTATAGAAAAGTAAAAAAACTTCCGAGTGTAGTTGTTGTCTAAAAAATTGTACAACAAGGGTCTATATAAAAAAGATAATGTAATCGTACTGTAAAATCTGTAAATATAAAAATATGTTTTTGAAAAAATATTATCATTTATTTTTTTGAAGACCCCATTAAATAATAAATCAAAAAAAACTAATATACCTAAAATAAAATATATCATAAAGATGAATACTACAAACGGGGACTGAGTAGAAACCTCTACATCATTACCTCCTGTTTGGCTTTGGTATCCAGCTTGGAAAGAGTCCAAAAGACTCATAATGAGCACGCCAAAACCCATAAAAAAGAGAACAGAAACAAAAATGAGAAATAATAAAAATGTAAAGGAAAAAATAGTACTACAGAATCGTTCTAATCGCTCAATATAGTCATCAAAACTTCCCATTTTTTTGTGCAAATATTCCTGAAAGCGATTAGAATAACCCAATGAATTATAATCAATGTCTCCCGAAACAGATCTTAATCCTATGGCACCTATCCACAAGGCCCTAAAAATGACATGAATGATGAGATTTATAAAAAAGAGCTTCCATCCTACATTAAGAATGAGATTGAAAAAATGCAGAATATAATTTGGTGTGCTACCAGTCAACTGCTCATACCTAATAAACTCAAATTCTTTTAAAAACGGTTTCAAAGAATATATAGCAAAGATAGCAAAACCCGATATAATAAGCTCTAGATGCCACGACTCTTGTTGGAGTTTTTCTAGCCAATTTTTAAAAAGGATTTTGTCCTCTGATACATTTTCTGGTTTCATTGTGATTTGATTTTTACATTAGGGTGGTTTCTAAATAACTATACATATCCGGGTGGTCCGTATTGTAGTGCAAACCTCTGCTTTCTTTGCGCATCTGCGCACCTCGTGTTACAAGATAGGCTATTGTAATTAGGTTGCGCAATTCTGAAAGTTGAGGCGAAATAACGGTAGTATGATACAGCTCTTCGGTTTCAGAATATAACAAATGCAATCTATCCAAAGCTCTCTTTAGTCGCACATCCGTCCGGACAATTCCCACATAATAACTCATAATCTCCTTGAGCTCTTTTTGAGTTTGTGTAATAAGAACCATTTCTTTGGGCTCCGTGGTGCCCTCTGCATTCCACTTAGGTATATTGGACTGTATCTGCCAATGGTCTATTTTATCTAAAAGGTCTTTCTGAATTCTCTCTCCAAAAACGAGACCTTCCAAAAGTGAATTGGAAGCTAATCTATTGGCACCATGAAGACCTGTGTTTGTGCATTCTCCAGCAGCATAAAGTCTATTAATAGATGTTTTGCCCATTTCGTCAGTCAATATACCCCCACAAATATAATGGCATGCAGGTACTACAGGTATAAAATCCTTCATGGGGTCTATACCAATACTTCTACATTTGTCCGTAATAGTTGGAAAATGTTTGTAAAACTCCACTTCATCAAGATGGGTACAATCCAAAAATTCGTGTTCGTCTCCTCGGGTTTTCATTTCGTTGTCTATGGCACGAGCCACAATATCCCTAGGGGCCAAAGACAATCTTTTGTCATATTTTTGCATAAACTCTTCACCATCAGTAGTTTTCAATATACCCCCAAAGCCTCGCACCGCTTCCGATACCAAAAATGAAGGATTGTCTCCTGCTGGATTATACAATGAAGTGGGATGAAACTGCACAAATTCCATATTGGCTACTCTACCTTTGGCACGATATACCATGGCTATACCATCACCCGTGGCAATAGTAGGATTGGTTGTGCTTCGATACACCTGACCTGCTCCACCCGTAGCCAAAATTGTAGCTTTTGCCAATATGGTCTCAATGATATTGGTTTTCTTATTGAGGACATAAGCTCCATAACATTCAATATCCTGTGTCAGCCTTGTCACATTTTTTCCTAAGTGATGTTGAGTAATGATATCTATTGCAAAATAATACTCGTGAAACTCTATATTGGGAAATTGACGAACTTTTTCATTAAGCGCCCGCTGAATTTCCCAACCAGTAAGGTCTTTATAATGCAAAATACGGTTTTCTGAATGGCCTCCTTCACGACCTAAACTATATTTTCCATCATTCTTTTTATCAAATCTGGCACCCCAGTTTATGATTTCTTGTACCCTTTGAGGGCCTTCTTTGACTACTATTTCTACTATTTTTGGATTACAAAGGCCATCTCCAGCATCCAATGTGTCTTCAATGTGTTTTTGATAATCATCTACGTTCTCATCCCATACTGCGGCTACACCTCCTTGAGCATAACTTGTATTGGATTCCTTTTCATTTGATTTGGTTAAAACCATAATCTTTAAGTCAGGTCGCGCCTCAGCCATTTTTATAGCAAATGTAAAACCCGCTACTCCTGCACCTATTACTAAAACATCTGTTTGTATCACCAGTTAAAAATTTATTTATAAATCCATAATGTAACAGTTTTCTAACAATTTGTTTCAATAAAATCGTCAAATAAACATTATACCTTAAAAATCAAATCAAATATTAAACAATTGAGCTTTAATATAATTATATCTTCAAAGTCAAATTAAACCAACTATTATGCCATTCTTTTCTATTTTTTTGTTGACCTACTTTGGGAGTTTCTTTTCAAGTTGGGATATTGCATCTTCTTCACATTTTACACAACCCACAATTAAACAAAATAATATCATGATTAAAAAATATACGGCCTATAACTTTTGGGCGAATCAACAAATGGCGCAATGGATGGAAAATTTGCCTGATTCACTTTTTGCAAAAGAAATTGAATCTAGTTTTCCAAGTCTTGAAGCGACAGTACATCATATATGGAACGCCGAGGCTGGATGGCTCAATCACATTCAAGACCAAGCATGGGGTGAAGCTCCCTCAAAAAACTTTGTGGGAAAAACTAATGACGTACTCAAAGAATGGCTAAAAACATCTGAAGCTTTTGACGCTTTCACACAAAATATGTCTGAGGAACAACTTTTGAAAACTAAAACCAATACATCTAATGGACAAATAACTTCTTATATTGATATGATTCATCACTGTATGAACCATTCTACATATCATAGAGGACAGCTTATCACCATGGGCAGACAGTTGGGGCTAAAAAACCCACCTAGAACTGACTTTATATATTATGTGCGCATAAAACAAACTGAGCTTTCAGCCGAAAACAAAGTAGATTGAATTTTAGCTTGCTTTCGGTATTAAATTAAGTACCTAAAAAAACCTTATTGAATAAACAGACTGAAAAATAGAGGTTATTATTTTTTTTGGATGGGGTCAAAAGTCCTTCCATTTTAAGGCAAGGATTTAGGATAGGTAAAATTGGAGGAATAATTTTATCCAAAAGAATATAGACCGTTTTCCTTTGGTTTCGTAAATTGTATTCATTGGCGATGTACCGCTCACTAACTTTCTAAAATAGAAAACCACTATGACACAACGTCATTAAAGAATCATATCTTTATACTTAATTATAGTTTTATAACCCTTAGAGGCAAAGTATTCGGCAGGATTTTCATCTTTTGAGGCTGTGGCTAAGACAAAATCACCGCCCCAAGCTCCTAAAGATTTAATCACACCTTTATAATCTGAGAAAAGGCGATCTTTTACTTTAGCAAAACCTGTGTGATGAGATATTAAATTTTCGTGTTCTGTTAGAAGACTTTCGAAGTCTCCAAGTGTTTTTGAACCTTGAATGTCTTCTGTGATTTTTGTTATTGCTTTTACTAAAACGGCTTTATTTTTTACGTTTTTAAGATATTCTTTTACACTTTGTGAAGTATTTTGCTTTTGGTTTAAATGCACAAAATATAATGAATCTTTAAACTTAGGATTAAAATCCACTTCAGTATAAGCCACTTCATCCGGTGAATTAAGATATTCAAGAGGTCCTTCCGCAAAGGCACAAGCCACATCATATCCTGAACCTGTCTCAGCTTTGAAATATAGCATTAATGGATTAACATCAGCCCATTCAGCTACTAAGTAATAAAGTGTGCTACTAGATCCCAATCCCCAATCCAAAGGGAATTCAAGTTTAGTTTCTATTTTTACCCCATTCCATTGTGACAAGAATTCAGAATTGAGCCGAACAGCACTTTTTAATATTTTTTGTAAAGTCTCGGAGATGGCCTCATCAGTTGTAGCCAAAGGCGCAAAATCGAAAAGTGAAATAGTTGATTTGAACCATTTTTTACCATCTTTGTCATAGCTCTCCCACAAAAGGTCAGAACTAGTTGTTCTTTTTACTTCTAAATATTGACCCATTTTTGTAGGAAGACCCAATGCCTTAGCGCCATCCAAAACTGCATACTCACCCGTGAGCAACAATTTACCATGTCCGTAGAATTTCGTTTTGATAATAAAAGGTTTTAAATGTTCAAGAATATCTCACGGTTCGGAATATGAAAATATTGCGCAAAAGTATAAAAAGTAATTCTTTTATACAAACTATTTTAAACTTTTTTATTTATATACTACTCGTTTTATACTGATTTTATATATTCTAAATTTTATTAAATGTCTTTTGATGCGAGTATTTATCATTTTCTCAGTTTTTCAAAACTTCCAACCACATCCTCCATGATGTCATCGACATGTTCTAATCCTACCGACATCCTTATCATTTGTGCGGTGATACCCACTTGTAGTCTTTCTTCTTCTGACAGTTTGCTATGTGTTGAACTAGCCGGATGAGTGATAATAGTGCGGCTGTCACCTAAATTGGCTGTAATTGAAAGCATTTGACAATTGTCCATAAAACTTAGCGCGTCTTCCATTGTCTGCCCTACTTCAAAGGCTATGATATTTCCGCCTGCTTTCATTTGTTTTTTGGCAATATGGTTTTGTGGATGTGTATCTAAAAATGGATATTTTAAAGTCTTTACTTGAGGATGTTTCTCAAGAAATTGGGCTATTTGAATTGCGTTTTGGCAATGCTTTTCGACTCGCAAACACAATGTTTCTAAACTTTTGCTCAAAATCCACGCATTGAACGGAGAAAGTGAAGGACCACAGTTGCGTGATAAAAGGTATATTTCTCTCATCAAATCTTTTCTACCTACGGCAATACCCCCCAATACTCTTCCTTGCCCATCAATCAATTTTGTAGCTGAATGAAGGGATATATCAGCGCCATATTTTATAGGCTGTTGAAGATAGGGTGTAGCAAAACAATTGTCCACCACAAATATCAGGTTATGTTCTTTGGCAAACTGGCCCAAAAACTCTAAATCAAATATTTCTAGCCCTGGATTAGTGGGTGTCTCCACAAATAGTATTTTTGTATTCTTTTGAAGTAATGTTTCTAATCTCTCCACTTCATTAGAATTAAAGTATGTTGTGGTCACTTGCCAAGTTGGAAAATGTTTTTGCATCAAATAATGCGTTGACCCAAATACTGATCTACAAGACAAAACATGATCTCCTGGCCGCAAAAGCGCTAGCAATGAAAAATAAATTGCACTCATGCCAGTAGAAAAAGCAACACCTGACTCTCCACCTTCCAGCAATACCATTTTATCCACAAATTCATTGACTGTTGGGTTCGAAAAACGACTGTATATATTCTTGTCATTTTCTTCTGCAAAACTAGCTCTCATATCTTCCGAATCGTCAAATACAAAACTTGATGTTAAAAAAATTGGTGTAGAGTGTTCGGAATACTTTGTTCTTTCAGTTTGGGTTCTTATGGCTTGAGTTTCAAATTTTGACATTATTTCAATTATTTATTAGTTTAAACCTTAATTTTTCAAATGTGTTTTGAACTGATTTAGGAATAATGTTGTTATTAATCTCGATGGCATAGATGAAAGTACAGTTGAAAAGTTGGTAGTTTTTTTTTAAAAAAGAAGAAATAACGTTAAACCTCTAGCTTTTTTAAGAAATTAAAATACACGTCTCTTTATTTTCAGAGATAAAAAGTTTACTTTCAAAAATAGAAACAGATAGTAAGTAGCGCTTTGGTATGATAAAAATTTATACGGATGTTACTACAATGCGAGAAGTTTTTAGCCTTAAAAATCGGTTACTTAGCTTATATTTTTTGCTTTAGCGTACCCAACTAAAAATGATACAAATGAATTGGCTTCTTTTAGTTTTAATGATTTTAGCAAATCTTAATTTGTGCATTGCACAAAAAGTAACTGTATCGCGTGAAATCAATATTAAAGGAAACTACGCTTATGATGTTTTAAGTAATGTTGATGGCAACATCATTTTTCACCATGATAGAAACTCCGAACAATTATTTGAAATATACGATCGCAATCTCAGATTTATTCAAACAATTACTCCCATATATGAGTCTTCTCAATTTGCCCCTATTGGTATAGTTCCCATGGATACATCATTTAATTTTTATTACAGGCATTTTCACGATGGAAATATCCATTATAAAGTAATTGCTTACAATAAAAATGTGTCAGTTGTAGATTCATTCACTTTTGCTGTTATTGATAAAAAAGACCATATTAGCAATCCTCTTTTTATCCAATCTGAAGATAAAACAAAGGTACTCGTATTCAATCCTAGCGACAAAGGTATTTATCTACGGCTTTTGGACAATATAACTTTTGAAACCTATTATGAAGGGTTGCTTGAAGTGCCAGGAATAAATTTGAAATCAGATTTTCGAAAAATAGTATTAACTAACAGTGGTTTACTGTATCTCTTGACGCACAAAAAAGCATATTGGGATAAAAAAGAAAACAAAAATTTCCAAATTATTGAAGTTGTTTCTCCTAAATCTATTGCCATAAAAAGTATATTTCCTGATGTGGACGAAATTTCACAAATTACGTGGCAGTATGACGAAAAAAATAAAAAACTTAGCATTGGTGGTCTCACTTCATACACCGATGAAACAAAGTTAACGGGTTATTTTGGCCTGTCTGTTGATTTTAATCAACTCAAAATTGAAAATAAAATACAAACTAATAGATTTTCTTCTGATTTTATAAGTGAAACTACAGGAAAAAAACTAGGAAAATTCAAAGGTATTCCTGACTTAGTTCTTGTAGATATACAATTAAAAAACGATGGTGGAATATTATTATTCACAGAAATGGTAAGGGAATATGTGAGACGTTCTCAAGTCATGACTCCAGGCCAGTTTGGTAGTTTTCCCTCTAGAGGATACATGGACTATTATCATGAGGATGTCTTGGTGTTTGCTACACATCCAGATGGTTCTGAACATTGGCAACGTATTCTATTCAAAAAACAATATTCTCAAGATGATGAAGGAGCCTATTCTTCTTTTTTTCTATTCAAAACTCCATCTAGAATGAAATTAATATACAATGACGAAATTAGAAATAATAACACCGTGAGTGAGTATGTTTTGAACCCACTGGGCGAATATGAAAGAAAAAGTGTCTTGAGTACTGAGTATCAAAATTTACGAATTCGATTTTCAGAGGCAGAGCAAATCGATTCAAAAACTATCATAGTACCTTCTGAAAAATCATGGAAACTAAACCTTGTCAAAATTGAGTATCCTTAAACAGTGAAATGCTATTTTTTCAGAAAGAAATTTGAAGTAAATATCTAAGTTGAATTAATAAAAAAACATACGTTATTTGTACCTTTGCGCACTTTAATAAAATAATTTCATTGATATGTATAGAAGTCATAATTGTGGTGAATTGAGAATCACCGATATCGGTAAAAATGTCACAATATCTGGTTGGGTTCAGAAAAACAGGGATTTAGGCGGTTTGACCTTTGTAGATGTGAGAGATAGATATGGTATTACCCAATTAGTTTTCAATATAGATGAAAATGAACCTCTTTGTGCTCATGCACGTACACTTGGCCGTGAGTATGTAATTCAAGCTACGGGAGTAGTACGAGAAAGATCGTCTAAAAACCCTAATAGACCCACTGGCGATGTAGAAATTGATGTCCAATCTCTCTTTATACTCAATGGTTCTAAAGTTCCTCCTTTCACCATAGAAAACGAAACTGATGGTGGTGATGATATTAGGATGAAGTATCGGTACTTAGATATTAGGCGTACACCTGTGCAAAACAATATAATTTTTAGATCAAAATTGGCCATCGAAACGCGCAAATATTTAGATAATCAGGGTTTTATTGAGGTAGAAACACCTTTTTTAATCAAAAGCACTCCCGAAGGCGCAAGAGATTTTGTTGTACCTAGCCGACTCAATCCTGGACAATTTTACGCTTTACCACAGTCTCCCCAAACCTTCAAACAAATATTGATGGTGGCTGGTATTGATAAGTATTTTCAGATAGTCAAGTGTTTCCGAGATGAAGACTTGAGAGCTGATAGACAACCAGAATTTACTCAAATAGACTGCGAAATGTCCTTCGTTCACATAGAAGACATACTGAATACTTTCGAAGGCTTGACAAAACACCTGTTCAAAAACACACTCAATGTCGAAATGCCTGATTTTCCTCGCATTTCTTATGACGAAGCTTTACAAAAATATGGCTCTGACAAACCAGATTTGAGATTTGATATGTCATTTACAGAAATGAATGAATTTGTAAAAGGTCATGGGTTTGGCGTATTTGATGAAGCAGAATTGGTGGTAGGTTTTTGTGCCAAAGGTATAGCAGAAGAATATACCAATAAATCTATGAAAGACCTTACAGAATGGCTCCAAAGACCACAAATTGGTGCAAAGGGCCTCGTATATGTTAAGTTTCAAGAAGACGGCAGTATAAAATCAACAGTGAGTAAATTTTATTCGGACGAACAATTGTCAGTTTGGGGAGAAAAAATGGGCGCAGAAAAAGGTGATGTGCTTTTCATATTATCTGGCGAAACCGACAAAACACGCAAGCAACTCAATGAATTACGCCTTGAGATGGGCCGAAGACTCGGACTTATGAAAGACGGAGATTTCAAACCTTTGTGGGTTCTTGATTTTCCACTTTTGGAATGGGACGAGGGCGCACAAAGGTTTCATGCTATGCATCACCCTTTCACTTCTCCCAAAAAAGAAGACATACCGCGCATGCTCAATGGCGACCACGAGACCATGAAAAGCCTGAGAGCCGACGCTTATGATTTAGTTATCAATGGTTCTGAAATAGGTGGTGGTTCTATTCGTATTCACGATAGAGAGCTTCAATCCAAAAACTTTGATTTATTAGGATTTAGTAAAGAAGAGGCTGAAAATCAATTTGGATTTTTAATGGGGGCTTTTGAATATGGAGCACCTCCTCATGGAGGTATTGCCTTTGGTTTTGATAGATTATGTGCGGTGATGAATGGTCAGTCTTCCATAAGAGACTTTATCGCATTTCCAAAAAATAACCAAGGTAAAGACATGATGATTGACGCTCCTTCCGAAGTACATTCTCAACAATTAGACGAACTGTCTTTAAAACTAAATCTTAAAACAACATAAAATTATTTGTTGAAAAGCATATAAAAAAGCCCCAATTAGATATTTAATTGGGGCTTTTATTTAAATTTCCTATTGCATTAATCCTCTAGTGTATCCTCTACTGAATTCTCTACTATTTCTGTTGGCTTATATCTTTCTTTAATCTTATTCTCAATCTCTAATGCCAATTCTGGATTGTCTGCCATAAATTGTTTTGCACCTTCACGTCCTTGAGCTATTTTTGTGCCTTCATAACTAAACCATGAACCACTTTTTCCAATAATATCCGTTTCAACGCCTAAATCTACAATTTCCCCATTTTTTGAAATACCTTCTCCAAAAACAATATCAAAAGTAGCAATTCTGAAAGGAGGCGCTAATTTATTTTTGACAACTTTAACTTTTACAGGATTACCAATAGTATTTCCTTCTTTGTCTTTGATGGCTGTGCCTGATTTACGAATATCTAAACGTACCGAAGCATAAAATTTTAGAGCATTACCACCCGTAGTTGTTTCAGGATTCCCAAACATGACACCGATTTTTTCTCTCAGTTGGTTGATGAATATACAACAACAACCAGTACGGCCAATAGTAGCTGTCAATTTTCTTAAAGCTTGTGACATAAGACGGGCCTGAAGACCCATTTTTGAATCACCCATTTCTCCTTCAATCTCACTTCTTGGTACCAAAGCAGCTACTGAGTCTATCACAATGATATCAATAGCACCCGATCGAATAAGATTTTCAGTAATTTCCAATGCTTGTTCTCCATTGTCTGGTTGAGAAATAAGGAGTTCTTCAGTATTCACCCCAAGACTTTCCGCATAGAATCTATCAAAAGCATGCTCTGCATCTATTATTGCCGCAATACCTCCTTGTTTTTGACATTCAGCAATAGCATGAATAGCCAATGTGGTTTTACCTGATGATTCAGGGCCATATATTTCTACAACTCTTCCTTTCGGAAAACCATTGATACCTAAAGCTATATCCAATCCTAAGGAACCCGTAGGAATAGTTTCCACCTTTACTACTTGTTTATCCCCCAATTTCATTATTGTACCTTTTCCATAAGTCTTATCTAACTTATCCATGGTGAGTGCCAGGGCTTTTAATTTTTCTTCTCTTTCTTTAGACATTTTACAATTATTTATGTGGGGCAAAGATATGGAGATTATTTATATATTTATTATCAAAATTTAAAAATAATCTCATCAAATTCAAATATATTAAAAGTATTTTTAAAAAAAATCAATTATTCATAGGGCAAAAGAGAATTATCTGTTAATTTTGCGGCAATTCAATAAATAACAATATGAACTTACACGAATATCAAGGCAAAGATTTATTAGCTTCTTATGGAGTAGAAATACAAAGAGGCAAATTAGCTCACACTGTTGAAGAAGCTGTGCAAGCATACAAAGACTTACAAAATGAAACTGGAACTCAGTTTTGTGTAGTCAAAGCACAAATTCATGCAGGTGGCAGAGGTAAAGGAGGTGGCGTCAAATTGGCGAAAAATCTTGATGACCTCAAGCAACATGCTGGAAATATTTTGGGTATGATGCTCAAAACTCCACAAACTCCAGGAGGAATGGAAGGCGAAGGTAAATTGGTCAGAAAAGTATTGGTAGCTGAAGATACTTATGCCCCCGATTTCGATGCCTGCAAAGAATACTATGTTTCTATACTAATGGATAGAGAAACTAAAAGAAATGTCATAATTTACTCTACAGAAGGAGGTATGAATATTGAAGAGGTAGCTGAACAAACTCCTCATTTAGTTCATAAAGAATATATTGATCCACATGTGGGTTTGAGAGATTTTCAAAAACGCAAAATTGCTTTTAATTTAGGGTTATCTGGTACAGCTTTCAAAAACTTTACTAAATTTATTGGTAATCTATATACTGCTTTTATAGGTTCTGATGCCTCGCTCTTCGAAATCAATCCTTGCCTTAAAACAGCTGATGATAGAATTTTGGCTGTAGATAGTAAGGTGACAATAGACGACAATTCGCTTTTTAGACATCCTGATTTGGCTGCATTGAGAGACTTTGACGAAGAAGACCCAACAGAAGTAGAAGCACAAAGTTATGGTCTTAATTACGTGAAACTTGATGGAAATGTTGGCTGTATGGTCAACGGAGCAGGATTGGCTATGGCTACCATGGATATTATAAAACTATCTGGAGGCTCACCGGCCAACTTCTTAGATGTAGGTGGTACCGCAGATGCTGCTAGAGTAGAGCAAGCTTTTAGACTTATACTCCGTGATGGTAACGTCAAAGCTATTTTGATAAATATTTTTGGAGGAATAGTAAGATGTGATAGAGTGGCGCAAGGTGTCGTTGATGCATACAAAAATATGGGAAATATCAATGTACCCATTATCGTGAGACTTCAAGGTACCAATGCTGACATCGCCAAAGAATTGATTGACAATAGTGGTTTGGAAGTACATTCTGCTATCCAACTTCATGAAGCCGCAGACTTGGTCAAAAGTGTAATATAATTGTTTTGTGCGTGGTGCTCAATCCTAACCAGATGATCCCAAATAGATTTACAAAACGATATGCTTTGAAAATGCGAGTTTCGGCTCGCATTTTCTTTTAATATCAGATGTGTAGAAATGAAAAATATATCCGCTAAATGGCACAATCTTATACATTATACGAACTCAACGAATATATAAAAAGGGTTATTGCTCTCAATTTTTCAGAACCTATTTGGATAAATTGTGAAATATCTCAAGTCAAAGAAGTGAGAGGCAATGTATATTTGGACCTTGTCCATCACGATGAAAATACAGATGAAATTAAAGCCCAAATATCTGCTAATATTTGGTATAAAAACTACCTTTTTATAAAAAACAAATTAGGTCACCTTTTGCCTTCTTTACTCAAAGAAGGTACCCATGTCTTACTAAAAGTAAAAGTTGAATTCAGCGAAAGATATGGAATGAAACTTACTATCGAAGATATTGACCCTAGTTTTACCATAGGTCAAATGGAAATGAACCGTCAAAAAATCCTTCAAAGACTGCATGAAGAAGGGCTTGTTCGTCTCAATAAACAGCACGATTTACCTAAAGTAATTCAGAAAATAGCTGTCATATCTTCCGAAAATGCAGCTGGATATATTGACTTTATCAAGCATCTACAATCTAATGTCTATGGGTATTGTTTCAAAACAAAGTTGTATTCGGCAGCATTACAAGGTCTAAATACTGAAAGAGAAGTATGTCAAGCTCTGAGAGAAATAGAATCTTTATGGGCAGATTTTGATGTGGTGGTCATCATCAGAGGAGGAGGCTCAAAATTGGATCTAGCCTGGTTTGACAATTACAATATTGGGAGTCTCATCGCCAAAAGTTCCATCCCCGTCATTACTGGCATAGGACACGATATAGACTCAACCGTAACGGACACTTTGGCCCACACAAGCCTAAAAACACCTACAGCCGTAGCAGATTTTTTTATAAATCACAATCTCCAATTCGAGTCGGATATAGATCACACTTCTCACTGGATTACACAAATGGCTCAACAAATTTTGAGACAACAACAGCTTTCACTACAAAACATTACACACGAAATATTGTGGATTCCTAAAGACAAATTAAGAAATAATCATATGTTGGTGGACCAATGTAAAAAATCAATATATCAAGAAGCCTTTAGAAAAATTAAAAACAATAAAGACAACATTTTATTAATGGATAAAGAAATTTATATTTCAAATCCAAAAAATATTCTTAAAAAAGGGTATTCTATAGTGAGGCAAAATCAAAAAATATCTAAAGTTTCAACAGATTTGAATCTTATGAATTCTTTTGAAATTCAATTTATAGACAAAACCATCAAAATTAATATTAATGAGTAAAAAATTGACGTACGATAGCGCATTCAAAGAGTTAAACAATATTCTCAACTTAATGCAATCTGATGAAGTAGCATTGGATGACCTCGAAAAACTTATCAAAAGGGCCAATGAGCTTTCCGAATTTTGCAAAGAAAGATTGAAATCCATAGAAGAAGAAGTCCAAAAACTTGGCGTGAACAAAGAAGATTAATATCCCCTGATTTTAGTATTTTTTAGTTTAAGTTTTGCTGACCACAGCCATTCAATATAAGTGATTCGCAATCACCCTTGTTTCAGAATCCCCATACCAAACAATGCAAAATCATACTTTACTGGATCGGTAGGGTCAAACATTTTGAGATTGTCTGTTAATTCTTCAACGGCTTGCCAGTCTCTTTGTTTTCTTTTCAAAAGACTTAGCTGTCGAGCATAGTTTTCTACATGAACATCTAAAGGTATTTTTAATGAAGACATTGGTATTTGACTCCACAATCCAAAATCAACACCTTTACTGTCTTTGCGTACCATCCATCTTAAAAACATATTGAGCCTTTTACATGTAGAACCAGATACAGGCGAAGAAACATGTTTTTCGGTTCGTTTTAAGGAATAAGGTGAATCAAAAAAATATGATTTAAAACAAGACAAACTTTTATAAACACTAAAATTTTCCTCGTTTCCCAATAAAAAGGCCGCCTCTAAACTATTATGATGGGTATAGTGCCTTTTGAGAAAATCAATAAAATAGAGCAAATCAACATCTTGAAAAGTGCGATGAACAAAACCCAGCATTTTTTTCAAGTCTTTTTCCTCATGATTTAAAACAAATTGATACGGACTTTCATCCATGAGCTCCATGATGAGATTGGTCTTATTAACTATGGTTTTTCTTTGTCCCCAAGCTAATATGGCACTAAAAAACGCAGAAATTTCTACATCTTGCTTTAAGGAAAATCTATGAGGTATGGAAATAGGGTCGTCTTGAATAAAATCAACTACGTTCACTTTCTCATACCATTCATCCAAATAATCTTTGAGATGCTCATGAGTAATTGTCACAATAATGTCGAATTAAAGTGTCTGCTTAGTCTCTACTATTTCATAAGCTTCTATGACATCGCCTTCACGAATATCATTAAAGTTTTTGATGGCTAAACCACACTCCATACCATTACGTACCTCCTTTACATCTTCTTTGTAACGTTTTAGTGAAGATAGCTCGCCATGCGCGCCTTCTTTAGTCGGAAATACAACAATACCATCTCTAATCAATCTGATATGATGGTTTCTTAGTATTTTACCTTCTGTTACAAAACCTCCAGCAATTGTGCCCACTTTAGATATTTTATATACTTCACGGACTTCTACTTGTGCGGTTATTTTTTCTTCTCTTGTAGGCTCCAACATTCCTTCCATAGCTGATTTGATTTCATCTATGGCTTCGTAAATGATAGAGTATGTTTTTATTTGTACCCCTTCTTTTTCTGCAAGATTTCGTGCATTCGAAGAAGGTCTCACTTGGAATCCAATAATGATGGCGTCAGAGGCCGATGCCAATAATACATCTGATTCGGCAATAGCACCAACGGCTTTGTGAATGATATTAACCTGAATAGTCTCAACAGACAATTTGATGAGTGAATCTGAGAGAGCTTCGATAGAACCATCCACGTCTCCTTTAACAATAAGGTTCAATTCTTTGAACGTGCCTAAAGCCAATCGTCTTCCGATTTCATCTAAACTAATTCGTTTATTTGCCCTATTGCTTTGTTCTCTTTCTATTTGAGCCCGTTTAGTAGCCAATTGTCTAGTTTCTTGCTCAGAGTCCATTACTTTGAATTTTTCTCCGGCTTGAGGTGCGCCACTCAATCCCAAAATCAAGGTAGGTGTCGAAGGTCCAGCTGATTTTACTTTTTTTCCATGTTCATTAAACATGGCTTTTATTTTACCAGAATAAGGTCCAGCTACCATTGGATCTCCTACTTGTATTGTTCCATTCTGTACCAATATCTTAGTAACATAACCCTTACCTTTGTCTAATGATGCTTCTATTACAGTACCTACACCCTTTCTATTAGGGTTGGCTTTGAGTTCTAAAACTTCAGCTTCTAAAAGGATTTTTTCTAATAACTTATCTACATTGAGTCCTTTAAGGGCCGATATATCTTGAGATTGGTAGCTTCCACCCCAATCTTCAACCAATAAATTCATAGAAGCTAATTCTTGTTTTATCTTTTCAGCGTCGGCTCCAGGCTTATCTATTTTATTAATAGCAAAAACCATAGGTACTCCGGCAGCTTGAGCGTGACTAATGGCTTCTTTAGTTTGTGGCATCAATCTGTCATCAGCAGCAATTATTATAACCGCTACATCTGTTACTTTAGCTCCTCTGGCCCTCATCGCTGTAAATGCCTCGTGACCTGGTGTATCAAGAAAGGTTATTTTTTTCTTTTCAGGTCCTAATTTCACCTCGTAAGCTCCAATATGTTGTGTTATACCACCTGCTTCACCACTCGCCACATTTGCTTCTCTAATATAATCTAGCAATGAAGTTTTTCCATGATCTACGTGACCCATTACGGTGACTATAGGTGCTCTTGGAACTAAATCCTCTTCATTATCTTCTTCGACAACAAAGTCCACAGATGTGTCTTCCGCACTAATGAATTCGACTTCGCGTCCAAACTCTCCTGAAACAAGCTCTATAATTTCTGCATCTAATCTTTGATTGATAGAAACTATAATTCCCAAACCCATACAAGTAGTTATCACTTGGGTAACTGAAACATCTAAAAGACTCGCTAATTCAGAAACAGAGATAAATTCAGTGAGCTTTAATTTTGTCTCTAAATTTTCTAATTCTTCATTTTCTAATTTTTCTTTTTTAATGTCTCTGTTGTCTCTTCTTATTTTTTGACGTTTGTTTTTGCCACCCAAATTAAGACGAGCCATTGTTGCCTTAATCTTATCGTCTATTTCTTTTTGTGATACTTCTTTGACTTCTTCTCTTACAGGTTTATCTTTTTTGATTGGACCTCTATTTTGATTTTGACCATGGCTTTGTCCTTGACCTTGACCATGGCTTTGTCCTTGACCTTGACCTTGACCTTGAGCTGTATCAGAAACTGGTTTTCCAGTGTTAACCTTTTTACGTTTTCTTTTTCTTCGTGAATCACTTGAAGCGGCACTACCAGCGGGTGCAGTACCTGTTTCGGTTTTAGGTACTTCTTTTTTAGCTGATGGTTTAGGTTTTGTGGAACTGTCTATTTTACTAGTGTCAATTTTACCCATTATCTTTAATCCTTTCAATAATGGGGTTTTGGCTCTATGTAATAATTCCTCAGGTTTTTCATCTGAAACTTTTTCTTCAGGTAGAGATACCTTCTCTTGAGGGGCAGCTGATGGCGCTTCCTTTAATATTGGAGTTTCAACAATAGGTTTTTCTATTTTTGATTCAACTATATCTTTAGGTTCATCAGCTTTTATATCATGACGCAAAGGCTCCTTCTTTTCTTCTGGTTTTTCTATAGGCTTAGGTTTCTTTTTACCTGCATCCAAATCTATTTTTCCAACAATTTTGAAACCCGGTAAATCTGGCCTATCACTTACTTTTTCTGATTCTATTTTTTCTTCTACAATTGGGGATTCTATTTTTGGAGTTTCTTCTCTCGTTTCCTTTACTATAGGTTGTTCTGGTTTTATAACTTCCTTTATAGGTTCAGGTTCCGCTATTGGTTTCTCTTCAACAGGAGGAGCAACAGGTGTTTTACCCATATCCGAAAGCTTCGGAATTGAAAATAAAGGTTTAGGTGTCAGTTTTTCTGCTGATGCCTTATTATCTTCTTTACCGACGGGTCTTGAACCTATGACTATCTGGTCCGCTTTTTCTTTTTCAGTCATAGATGATCGAAACTCCTTGAGAAGTTCTCCATGCATCTCATCGGTAACCATAGACGTAGGCTTATTTTCAATACTGAATCCCTTAGTGATTAGGAAATCCACTATTGTATTTAAACCTACATTTAACTCTTTTGCTACTTTTACTAATCTACCTGCCATTAAGAAATTTAAACTAATTTAAAACTCTTCAAAAATGAAAAGAAATATATTCTACAAATTCATTTTTGAAATCTAAAAAATACTTATGTTTGAATCACTTTCCCAAAAGATGGAAACTAGATTTTTTAATATCTAATTCCAGTCTTTTCAACAAAGTAATCTACACTTTTTGTTAATCTTCAAATTCAGAAGCCAATACCCTCAATACTTCATCGATGGTCTCTTCTTCTAAGTCTGAACGTCTTATCAATTCAGCTCTATTGAGCGATAAAACACTTTTTGCTGAATCACATCCTATATTCTTGAGCGTTTCGATCACCCAATCTTCTAACTCATCTCTGAATTCATCCAAGTCAACGTCATCTATTTCGTGCTCTTCATTATCACGATATACGTCTATTTCATAACCCGTCAATCTACTAGCCAATCTAATATTACTTCCATTTTTTCCAATCGCCAGTGACACTTGATCTGGTTTTAAAAATACCGACGCCTTCATTTTAACATCATCTAAATCTATAGATGTTACCTTAGCTGGGGTCAAAGATCTTTGAATAAATAAAGATGAATTCGCTGTAAAGTTGACAATATCAATATTTTCATTCTTTAATTCTCGCACTATTCCATGAATTCTTGAACCTTTCATCCCTACACAAGCTCCTACAGGATCTACTCTATCGTCATAAGACTCAACAGCGACTTTTGCTCTTTCACCTGGCATTCGCACTATCTTTTTTATGGTAATTAAACCATCCTCAATCTCCGGTACTTCTTGTTCCATGAGTTTTTCCAAAAATCTATTGTCTGTTCTTGAAACAATTACAGTGGGATTGCCATTGCGCATTTCAACTTTCTTTATGACTCCTCGCACCATATCTCCTTTTCTAAAAAAGTCTCCTTTGATCATTTCTAGTTTTGGCAAAAGTAATTCATGTTGTGTGGCATCATCCAAGATAAAAACTTCCTTTTTAAGAACTTGACTTATTTCTCCTACCACAAGATCACCCTCTTTGTCAACGTATCTTTTATATACATCATCTTTCTCAAGCTCCATTATTCTAGACTGAAGCGTTTGACGTGCTGCCATGATGGACCTTCTACCAAAATCTTCTAAGGTCAATTGCTGATAACACTCCTCTCCTATATCATAGTCTTCGTCTATTGCTTTGGCCTCAGTATATGATATTTGTGAAAGCTCATCTGTCACTTCACCATCTGGTACAATATTTCGCACGCGCCACATCTCGAGGTCTCCGTTTTGAGTATTGACAATCACGTCGAAGTTATCGTCTGTCCCAAACTTCTTCTTAATCAAGGTCCTAAATACATCTTCAAGGACCCTAACCATAGTGGGTCTATCAATGTTTTTACCTTCTTTAAATTCCGAAAATGATTCTACTAAATTCATTAATTGAAACTAATTTTTATTTTTGATTCAATAATATCTTCAAATTTTATTTTGTCTGTTACTAAGACACTTTTATTCTTTTTACCTTCTTTTACTTTAGTTTCATACTCCACAAGGATGATATCTCCATCTATTCCTACCAATGTTCCTTTACTCCTTTTGTCTATCGTGTGTTTAATATCAATTATCCTACCAATATTTTTTGGATACTGCCTCAATAGTTTGAGTGGCCTTCCTACTCCCGCAGATGAAACTTCTAAAACGTAAGTCTCTCCAAAGTATTTTTGTTCATCAAATATAGCTTCCAACCACCTACTTAATTTTCTACATTTTCCAAAATCAACATAATCATCACTGTCTAAAAATACTTCTATTTTTTTACCGCTGATTACACATTCTATTAAAAAAGTATCACCATATTCTAAGGTCTCTAAACCTTTGTTGACTAACTCTGATAAACTCTGACTATCCATATTTACACAAAATAAAAAAGGGAAACCCCGCGTCTCCCTGCCTATCATTTCACTAAAGTGCCGCAAATATACGACTTTTTATTTAATAGTCAATAACATTGTTGTTAATTATTATATTCGAAGTTATATATTCATCAAATTTAAGGTTTATTAGATGTATTTCAATATTAGTTTTGTATAAATCCAGTAGTTTCGCTTCGGCTACCGTTTTGCCCTGACAGTTGCTCTTTTATGATCAAAACCATCCTCAAGTTGACTTTCTGCTTCATTATTTATTCCTAAAATATACTGAACATAAAAAGATTAAAAAAAATTTATTAAATAATCGATTAGTAAATAATACTTTTATGGCAACATAAGAACAATTTAAAATCAGAACAGAGGAAAAATTAAGACGTAGATTTAGAGAAGAATTTAAATAAGTTTAAAGTAAAAGAAATTGAACAAGGCATACCTACATTTTACATAAAATATGTATTGAAAAGCTATTGAAGGGGGAGTAATTCCATAATTAGGTGACAGGTGTTTGTAGGTAATTATCTAAAATGCATAAACAAAATTACCATGTAATATTACTAACGGTGTTGTTTCTTTTTCTCTCATTTGAGGTGTTGATTGACTATTATCCGATGAGCTAAAGTTGAGAGCATTAACACCTAGTCCTATGGCAAAATGTATATAAAAATTTTTAAAAAGATCTGTAATAACACCTATTTTCGATCCAACGGAGAACATCTTGATCTTCTCTTCAGAAGGGGTAGTGACTGATGTTACAATACTAAAAAAAGGATAGCGTGTTGTCAAGGTATTTGTGTATCTGTATTGCACTAGACCAGAAATGTAAAATATGGGAACTTTATCGATATTGTTAAGTCTAAATCGCGGTTCTAGTCTAAATCGAAACCCTTTGGAAGGATAATCTGGGGATAAAATATTAAAAACTTCACCTCTGAATATATACCCAAATTCAGTGTTGAAATCAATTTTTTTTAGACCCCGTGTGTATAGTTGATTTGAACACCTACAAATTCATTGACAAAAGATGAAGGCGTAAATCCTATTTTTGATTTTTCAAAAAAGTGTTTTTCTGCCTTTTGTCCATTCAATATGAAAGGAGATAAGAATGAAATAACAAGAATCCAAACTTTATCTTTAAATCTCAATACCCCTATGTTTGAATGTCGAATTTTGGTTATAAAACTTGTTAAAATTATAATATTCTTCATGGCTTTGTTTAAATATGATGGTTAAATTACAGGACAAAGTTACATGAATACCAAATGGCGAAATTATCTGATTTTAAATCAATTATGACATTTTTGTATTTATTTATATTTTTTAATTTATTTTAGACATTTTTATTGAAAAATAGATTATTATTCTTATGATAAAGTGAAGATTATTATATTTCGATAATTTATTGTCATTTATCTAATTAAAAAATTAAATTTTAATAATCTCCTTAAATGATCATAATACAGGTAGAATCCGCAAGAAAATTGAGTGAATTCTTCACCCAAATAAATTATAAAAAAACATACATAGGTTTATGTACAACAGTTACTTTTTAAAACAATTGGTGTCAAAAAGATTTAAATCTAATCATTGAAATGAAATAGAATAAAAAATATTAATAGATATTCGATTTAAATGATATTTTTGCACCGTAAAAACAAATAAAGACCAAATATGAAATGGGAAGGATATAGAAAGAGTAAAAATTTTGAAGACCGTAGAACAATGGGTACAGGAGGTAAAGTAGCTATTGGTGGCGGTTTGTTAGGCCTTATATTTTTACTAATACAAGTATTTTTAGGTGGTGATCCTGCTCAATTGACACAGGCGCTTCAAGATCAAGTGTCCACTTCACAAACATCTCAAGGAAAGGAGCTCACGGCTGAGGAAAAGAGAATGGGTGATTTTGTATCTTCAGTTTTTGCTATGACGGAAGATGTTTGGCAAGGCTTGTTCAAACAAAATGGAGCCGTATATCGCGAACCGAAAATGGTCCTATTTAGTGATGGTGTTCGTTCAGCGTGTGGTGGTGCCTCATCAAGCTCAGGCCCATTCTACTGTCCAGCAGACGAAACAGTATATATGGATTTGGCCTTTTTTAATGTACTAAGAGATAGATTTGGAGCCAAAGGAGGTGATTTTGCTATAGCTTACGTCATTGCACATGAAGTAGGACATCATGTACAACACTTACAGGGAATTTTACAAAAAGTCCAAAGTATGCGCAAACAACTACCTCAAGCGGAAGGGAATAAAGTACACGTGGCTATGGAACTTCAAGCGGACTACTATGCAGGTGTTTGGGCGCACTATGTTCGTGAACTTTTAGAGCCCGGCGACTTTGAACAAGCGCTCAATGCTGCTGCCGTAGTGGGAAATGATAATATGCAAAAAAGAACTCAAGGTTATGTAGTACCTGAAAGCTTTACACATGGCACATCTCAACAAAGAATGGAATGGCTGTCACGTGGTTTTAAGTCTGGTAATTTACAAGATGGCGACACCTATTCTGTTTTACTTAACTAAAAAGCCCCTTTCAATAAATGATTTATTCCAATCCTGGAAAGAAGGCATCTTTGAAATGTTTAAGAACAAAATTATTTTGGGCATCTACGAGTATTGATATTATGTCAAACCTTATTTCCCATTCATGATTGATTTTTTCCATATATCTAAGCGCACCATCAATGATTAATTTTTCTTTTTGAAGGGATATACTTTCTTCTGGTTCACCAAAAAAATTATATGATTTAGTTTTTACTTCTACGAATACCAATACATCTCCTTCTTTGGCAATTATGTCAATTTCGGCTTTGCTAAATCGCCATTGCCTTTCCAATATAAGGTAACCTAAAGAAGTTAAATGATTACAAGCGGCCTCTTCACCCCATTGCCCCAGTTCATTTTTGTTAAAATCTGATAAATTTTTGTTGTTCATAATTATTTTTAAACAAAAATACATACAATTATGTTACGGCAGCGCTAAAAAATAGGACTATATTATTAAAAATCAGTACCTTTGTGGCTTTTTAGAAAATCTTATTAAATTTTAATCTATATATTTTATGAGTAATACAAACACTATTACAAATGTGCCCTACAAAGTCAAAGATATTAATTTGGCTGAATGGGGAAGAAAAGAAATAAATTTAGCTGAAGCAGAAATGCCTGGCCTTATGTCTTTAAGAGAAGAATTTGGGGCAACTCAACCGCTCAAAGGGGCAAGAGTAGCGGGTTGTCTCCATATGACAATCCAAACAGCGGTTCTCATCGAAACACTGGTTGCCTTGGGCGCAGAAGTCTCATGGTCTTCATGTAATATTTTCTCAACTCAGGATCACGCAGCAGCAGCAATTGCAGCAGCAGGAATTCCAGTTTTTGCTTGGAAAGGAATGAACGAAGAGGAGTTTGATTGGTGTATCGAACAAACACTTTTTGCTTTCAAAGAGGGTGAGTCTCTCAATATGATATTAGATGACGGAGGCGATTTAACAAATATGGTCTTCGATAGGTTTCCAGAATTGGTATCCAATATAAAGGGTTTGTCAGAAGAAACGACAACAGGTGTTCACAGACTTTATGAAAGGCAAAAAAATGGCACTTTAGTAATGCCAGCCATCAATATTAACGATTCTGTGACCAAGTCAAAATTTGACAACAAATACGGATGTAAAGAATCATTGGTGGACTCAATAAGACGAGCCACAGACATAATGATGGCGGGAAAAGTTGCAGTTGTAGCTGGTTATGGTGATGTGGGCAAAGGTTCAGCCGCTTCTTTGAGTGGTGCTGGATGTAGGGTTATTGTAACAGAAATAGATCCAATTTGTGCCTTGCAAGCAGCAATGGATGGTTTCGCTGTCAAAAAAATGGAAAATGCACTTTCAGAGGCTTCAATTGTTGTGACGGCTACGGGTAATAAAAACATCATCCGAGCAGAACATTTTAAAATGATGAATGACAAAACTATAGTCTGTAATATTGGACATTTCGACAATGAGATAGATATGGCTTGGCTCAATAAAAACTATGGACATACTAAAGAACAAATCAAACCACAAGTGGACATATATAATCTTGAGGGCAAAGATGTAATATTACTAGCCGAAGGTAGATTGGTTAATCTAGGTTGTGCCACTGGCCACCCTTCATTTGTAATGTCTAATAGTTTTACAAATCAGGTATTAGCACAATTGGAACTTTGGCAAAATCATGAGAAATATGAAAACAAAGTGTATATGCTACCTAAACATTTAGATGAAAAAGTAGCAAGACTTCACCTTGCAAAAATTGGTGTAGAACTTGAAGAGTTGTCTAAGGATCAAGCAGAATACATTGGCGTATCCGTAGAAGGACCGTTCAAGCCAGAATATTACAGATATTAAGATAAATATCTTTTATGAATAAACAAGGTCAGAAAAGTTATATCACTACTTTATGGCCTTGTTTTTCTTTTTTTATGAGGATATAATTTTTAAAAATAGCCATTTATTTAGAATACTTTTGTAAACCCTAGTTCAATTTATATTGTTTGACTATTACCAAACTTAATGAAACATGATATTTGATTTAACAGAAGAACAAATTGCAGTACAACAAGCTGCTAGAGACTTTACTCAAAATGAATTATTACCAGGAATCATTGAAAGAGATAGAGACATGATTTACCCTACTGACCAGGTAAAAAAAATGGGTGAAATGGGGTTTTTAGGCATGATGTCTTCACCAGAATATGGTGGTGGCGGAATGGATACATTGTCCTATGTATTGGCCATGGAAGAGATTTCTAAAGTGGACAGTTCTAGCTCTGTAATAATGTCAGTTAATAACTCCCTGGTATGTTGGGGTTTAGAGACTTATGGAACAGAAGAACAAAAACAAAAATATTTACCCAAATTGACTTCAGGTGAGTGGATAGGTTCTTTTTGTCTTTCTGAACCTGAAGCCGGCTCAGATGCCACTTCTCAGAGGACTACCGCTATAGATATGGGAGACCATTATCTACTCAACGGCACCAAAAATTGGATTACAAATGGTGGTAAGTCGGCTCTTCATTTAGTCATAGCTCAAACAGATATTTCCAAAGGTCATAAAGGCATAAATGCACTTATTGTCGAAGCATCTTGGGCTGGCGTCAATATAGGTGCAAAAGAAGATAAATTAGGAATTAGAGCATCGGACACACACACAATTATGTACACGGATGTAAAAGTTCCTAAAGAAAACAGAATTGGTGAAGATGGTTTTGGTTTTAAGTTTGCAATGAAAACACTATCGGGTGGCCGCATAGGAATAGCTGCACAAGCCTTGGGAATAGCCGCGGGAGCTTATGAATTGGCCGTCAAATATGCCAAAGAAAGAGAAGCGTTTGGCAAACCTATTGCACAACATCAAGCCATTGCATTCAAATTAGCGGATATGGCCACCGATATTGAGGCAGCAAGATTGTTAGTTTACAGAGCAGCATGGATGAAAGATCAAAACATGGACTATTCATCTGCCGCGGCAATGGCTAAACTCTTTGCTTCGGAAACCGCAATGAAACACACTATTGAAGCCATCCAAGTTCATGGCGGATATGGGTATGTAAGAGAATATCATGTAGAGAGATTGATGCGAGATGCAAAAATAACACAGATTTATGAGGGAACATCAGAAATGCAAAGAATTGTAATTTCGAGAAGGCTCTTACAAGATAGGTTGTACGAACCTATGTGGAAGGAGACCCTATGATTTTGAAAAGGAGTTAAAGTTTTAGCATTTTCCGTTAGACAAATTGTTGTTATTAATATGTAGTGTTTAGAAAATAGAGCTGAAATCAGTATATTTAATATTATGGGTAAATCGTGGCAAGTAGGTGTTTTTTGGGGAATTCCAGTAAAAGTGCATTGGAGTTTTGGGCTTATTTTACTTTTTATAGCTTACACAATCGCTACTAACGATAATGAATTATGGCAATCCATAGCCTCTGGGTTGGTAATTTTGGCTGTATTTATATGTGTAATTTTGCATGAATATGGCCATGCTCTCACAGGAAAAAAATTGGGCATTAAAACGCAAGACATTATCATTTCGCCCATTGGTGGTGTTGCAAGGATGGAGAAAATGCCCACAAAACCCATTGATGAGTTCATTATTACAATAGCTGGCCCTTTGGTTAATTTAGTTATAGGCTTAACAATCGGACTAGGTTTTTACGCATTTACAGGTCAGTTTTCCATGGATATAGAAAATTACAATTATGATGAACCTCTAGAATATTTACGTCTTTTAGTGCCTATAAACTTGACATTATTTTTATTCAATTTGATTCCCGCCTTTCCCATGGATGGAGGAAGAATTTTGAGGTCTATATTGGCGTCGAGAATGGGATACACAAAAGCAACCAGAATTGCTTCTTATGTAGGGAAAATATTTGCTATAGGTTTCGTGGTTTACGGCATTTTTAATCATGCTCTTGTTTTGTCTCTTATCGGCCTATTTATCTTTATGATGGCTGGTCAAGAATACAATCACACAAAACTAATGGAGGTCATCAATAAGGTTTCTGTGGGAGATATTATGCGTACTTCCTTTACTAAGCTGCATTTAAGTGATAATTACCATACTGTGATTGAAAAGTATCATCGCAATGGAGAAAGAAATTTTTTAGTTTTTGATTCTATGGGTAATTTATCTGGCACTATTCCAGAACTTTTCATTAAAGATATTTCTCGCACAAAAAACTTTGACACGACCGCACAACAACTTATGTCTTCTAAAATTGGGACAGCACTTCCTAATGAAAAAATTAAAAACATCATTAACGATATGCGACAAGATGGTTTATCTATAGTAGCTGTAGTTCAAGAAGGCGAAGTGATAGGTGTGATAGATAGACACGGTATTGAAGACTATTTAAGAGTTAGTTCATAGTCTGCCATTAAAAATAATAAGGTCTTTATATCAGTTTTTTTACCATCTCTCTATTTAGAACACTTATTTTCTTGGTTTTGTTATTGAGAAGAAAAAGCAATAATTAAAACGATTCCTACCCTATCTTGACTAATTTAATGTTGAAAAAATAATTACCATATTGGGAGAATTTTAAATTATTTTGAACCCAATAAAATTGTTAATATTAGGAAGACAAATATTAAAATAATAATAATATGCTCAATTAATGTTAATATAAACCTAAAATTTTTTACTTTTGCCTTTTCAAAACAATACCATAATGTATAAAGGCATTATTGTAAAGGTTTAAACTAAAATCTAATCAAATTTTAATCATGCATTCACTTAAAAAAGTAGCCAATATAACTGGCTTATTGATTTTTTTAATAACAATCACAGTTTTTTATCATTCAGTAGAACGAACAGGTAGTTTATGGGACTGTGGAGAATTCATTTTAGGAGCCTATAAACTTCAAGTAGTCCACCCACCAGGAGCAGGATTATTTCTTTTAATTGGTCGTTTGTTTGCATGGTTAGCCACAGTATTTTCCGACGATCCGTCAGATATTGCTTTTGCCATTAATTTAATGTCGGGCATATGTACCTCTGTAGCAGCAGTTATGATTGGATGGATTACTATAATGTTTGGAAAGATGGCATTGGTAGGAAGAGAAGAAACAACAAATTCAACACAAAACATAGCTTTGGGCTTTGCGGGATTAATAGCAGGATTGGCCACGGCCTTCAGTACTTCTATATGGTTTTCAGCTGTTGAAGGAGAGGTATATGCTATGTCCACAATGTTTACGGCCATTACATTATGGGCCGGTACAAAATATTATTTTATAGATGAAGAAACCGAGGCTTACAGATGGTTAGTCCTAGCGCTTTTTGTGAGTGGTATGTCTGTCGGTGTACACTTGTTGAGTATTCTTTCACTGCCTGCTATTGCAATGATGGTATATTTCAAAAAATATAAAGAACACAATCTCAAAGGTTTTATTTTAGCGGTTATTGCTGGAGTTTTTGCCATAGTTTTTGTGATGAAAATAGTGATCGTAGGAATTCCAACTTTATGGAAAAACATGGAACTATTCTGTGTCAACTCGTTAGGTATGCCTATACATTCTGGCCTCATACCCACGATAGCTATTGTTGGGGGTTTGTCTTATTTAGTTCTTAAATATGCCAACAAAAGACAAAGTCAAATGATGCAAGTTTTGGCAGTTTCTGCTATTCTTATTACTATTGCTTTCTCCACAGTAGGGGTGGTGGTTATCAGGGCAGCGGCAGATACTCCAATAAATATGAACGTACCAGATGACGCTCTTCGTCTTCTTCCTTACTTGAACAGAGAGCAATATGGTGAAAGGCCATTGCTGAAAGGTCCACATTATGAGGCGGAGCCTGTAAATGTGAAGCGTAAAGATAGATATGGTAGAGTAGGAGATAAATATGAAATAGTAGATGAAAAATATGATTATGTCTATAAAGATTCGGATAAAATAGCATTCCCGCGTATTGGACACACAGAGATGAGTCGTCCCGAATTACATAGAATGTGGCGCGAAGCCCTAAATGGCGAAAGTAGCGGTAAGCCAGGAATGGGTTACAATCTGCAATTTTTATGGCATTACCAAATCAATTGGATGTATGCAAGATATTTCATGTGGAATTTTGTAGGGCGCCAATCTTTCGAGCAAGGCTATTATCCATGGGATATTTCTAAAGGAAATTGGATGTCTGGTATCACTCCTTTTGATGAGGCCAAACTATACAAAATGGATAATTTGCCAGATACTATAAAAAATGATGAATCCACCAATAGGTACTATTTCTTACCCCTAATTTTTGGTCTTTTAGGTGTTTTGTTTCATTTCAGAAAACGACCCAAAGATTTTTATACCTTATTAGTTCTTTTTGTTATTACAGGTATTGGTATTATCATATACTCCAATCAACCGCCCAATGAGCCACGAGAAAGAGATTATGTACTTGTAGGTTCTTTTATGACTTTTTGTATTTGGATTGGTCTTGGTTCCTTGGCAATATTCGATTTGCTTTCTAAAAAGATTCCTCAATTACCGTCTGCATTGTTGGCAGGACTTGTAGTGTTATCAGCACCAGTGATTATGGGTTTTGAAAACTTTGATGACCACAGTAGAAAACACCATTCAGGCTCAAGGGACTATGCTTCTAATTTTTTGAATAGCGTAGAACCCAATTCTATAATATTTACTTACGGAGATAACGATACTTATCCTTTATGGTATGCTCAAGAAGTAGAAAATATTAGACGAGATGTGAGGGTAGTCAATTTGAGTTTGATAGCTGTAGATTGGTACATTAATAAGCTAAGAAATAAAGTCAATGACTCGGAACCTATAAAATTGACTCTGACAGAGGCGGAGTATAGGGGTAAAAACCGCAATCAAATTTACTTTGCCAATCCTCGACAAGAAGATATGTCTGCGCCGCTTAATGTATTTGAAGCACTGCGTATGTTAAAAGATCCAAAATTTGAATATGATGGACAAAGATTTTTAACAAGTAGAAACTTATATCTTCCTGTGGATAGAAACAAGTATAATGCCTTGGGAGTACAACCCAATATAGACTCAACAGAATGGGCCGACAATGTTGTATTTAAGTTTCCACAATCATCTAATTACTTTTTGAAAGATGACCTTGCGGTGCTAGACCTTATCGCGTCTAATTTTTATGACAGACCTATATACTTTGCAGTGACATGCCAACCCAATAAATTGTTAGGCTTGAATGATTATTTGGAGGCTGAAGGTCTTGGTCTTAGAGTTTCGCCAACTAAAGTTAGACAAAGGTCTCCGTTGCCGAGTATATATGGATTTGGGGATGTGGATGAAGAAAAGGTCTATAATAATGTAATGACTAAATGGAAATGGGGTAACTTTGACCAAAAGAAGTTGTATGTAGATAAAAGTTATTTAGCTGCTGTTCAAGCCATGAAACTCATGATATTAAGAGCCGCCTTGGAGTTTTCGCGCAAAGAAAATCATGAAAAAGCGACTAATTTGGTCAATAAATATTTTGAAGCGTTTCCGCATATGAACTTCCCTTATGACTATACTGTGATGTCATTTGTGAATGTATTAATAGAAGCTAAAGATTTCGAATCGGCAAAAAAACATATTAGAATACTAGCAGAAGAAACAAAACAATATGTAGATTTTTATGATTCACAGACAAGCAGTAAGGTTTTAGAAAGTTTTGAACAAGATTTGCAAAGTAGGATTTCTACCGCAAAAGAAGTGGTGGAAGCTTCAAAAAGACTGGAAGACCCTGCATTTGAACAAGAAATGAGTTCTTTAATGAAAGGAATTTTACCGGATAAAATTGAAAACAAGGAATAGTATGGATATCTCAATAGGCTCAGATCATGCAGGATTCGAATATAAGAGTCATATTATAAATAAATTGGAAAAATGGGGTCATAATGTCAAAGATTTCGGCCCATTTTCTTCCGACTCTGTTGATTATCCTGACTTTGCTCATCCAGTAGCTCTTTCTGTTAAAGCGGGAGAATCTAAATTGGGCATTTTGATTTGTGGAAGCGGTAATGGCGTGTGTATGTCCGCCAACAAACACGAATCGATCAGAGCAGCACTGTGCTGGAATAAAGAATTGGCGCAATTGGCAAGACAGCACAATGACGCTAACATATTGTGCATTCCTGCAAGATTTATTGGTAAAAGGACAGCAGCAGAAATCGTTAAGCTTTTTCTCACAACAGATTTTGAAGGAGGGCGACACGCCAACAGAGTTAAAAAAATTAGTTGCCTTTAACTCATATTGTATAAATTTAATTTTTTAAATACTTTAAGTCCATGTTAAATAGATTTTTCATAATAATTTTAATATTTTCTTCTTTCCAATTTGCCAATGCTCAGTTTGAGGGTGGCGTTTTTAAGCCTAACACAAAAAATGCTGATTATAATGCTGAGAATGATTTAAATTATAGATATAGCGCAGGTATTTCTGCATCAAATTTAAGAACACACCTCAGCATAATTGCTTCAGATTCTTTAGAAGGTAGAGACGTGGGTACAGTAGGTATCCAAAAAGCAGAAGATTATATTCTCAAAAGGATATCCAATTTAGGGTTAAATTCATTTTCCTATAATAATTTTTTACAAAATGTAGCCTTCACGACACAAAGGTGGATAGACACAGATGTGTATGTGGACGGTGAGTGGTTTAAGCATTTTAATGACTATTTAGCTTTTCCTGACAAAAACGATAATAAAGAGCTTATAAGAGATAAGGAAGTTATATTTGTTGGTTATGGTATTGAAGATACTAAATACAATGATTATAAAAAGGCTAACATAGAAAATAAGATTGTTATAATTTTGGAGGGAGAACCTAAAGACAAAAAAGGAAATTATATTGTGTCCGGAACAACTGAACCTTCTATTTGGTCCAAAGATATAGACAAAAAATTGTTTTTAGCTAAAGCAAAAGGAGCGCAATTAGTTCTTGTTGTTTCTGAAAACTTTGAAGAATTTGTGAAACAAAATAGGAACCAATTTTTTAGGGGACATACCACACAAGGAGATGTATCAAAGTCAAAATCTATCTATCCCAACCACATTTATATTTCCTCAAAGCTTTATAAAGCGTTGCTCAATAAAAATAGAAAACAAGAATCAAAAGTAGAAAAAGCTTTAGCTAAAGGTAAAACGATAAATGCTATTTTTCCATGTGATTTTATAGTAAATCTAGCGCGAGAGGATAAAGTTATCTCAGGAAACAATGTTATCGGATATGTTCAAGGAAAAACTAAACCAGAAGAGTTTATAGTAGTTTCAGCTCATTTTGACCATGTAGGCCGTAAAGGAGACGAAATTTTTAACGGTGCTGACGATAATGGATCGGGCACAGTAGCACTTTTTGAATTGGCCCGAGCTTTTCAACAATCCGTACTTGAAGCTAATAGACCAGAAAGAAGTGTTGTTTTCATATGGTTAACAGCTGAAGAAAAGGGACTTTTAGGCTCAAAATATTATGTGGACAATCCATTGTTTCCACTTGAAAATGCAGTGGCAAATATCAACATAGATATGATAGGTCGGAGAGCTGATAGTTATGAAAGCACAAACGAAGATTATCTTTTTGTCATAGGTTCTGATAGATTGAGTAAAGGCCTACATAATTCCATTATCAATATGAACGAAAAGTATGGTCTATTGACTTTGGATTTGAAATATAATGATGCCAAAGACCCCAACATGTATTATTTTAGGTCAGATCATTATAACTTTGCCAAGAAAGGTATTCCGTCAGTATTTTATTTTAATGGAACACATGCAGATTATCATAAAGGGACCGATACTGTCGATAAGATAGATTTTGATCTTATGGCCAAAAGAACAAAACATATCTTTAATGTTCTTTGGGATTTGGCGAACAGGGAAGACAGGATAACTGTAGATGTCGAGCAAGAATAATTCGAGTTTAAAATATTTGGAAGGGATTAAAAATCAAAGTCGTTGAATTATTACTGATTTATGAAATCTTTATCCTAATAAAGAAAAATTGGGATAGTATAAACACTAAAATAAATTCTTTGACTAAACGATATAGGATTAAAAAGCTCTTCTTTTTAGGTAATATATATTTTTGAACAATGTATTTTCGACAATTTATAGTATTTTTGTTTCTACTGTTATTTTTTTTGGAGGTTAAAGCTCAAAAGAAACCAGACTTTTTAGTGGATTATAACAATTCTTGGGTAGATTCTGTGTTTAATACACTGACCTTAGATCAAAAAGTAGGCCAATTACTCATGCCAAGAGGCAACTATTCTGGAAGACCGCACGATATAGAAAAACTTAAATCTTGGGTCAAAGACTATAAAATCGGGGGTATTGTTTTTTTTGCTTCACAACCCACTATTCAAGCGCAAATAACCAATGAACTACAGGCATTAAGTTCAGTTCCACTTCTTATTGGTCAAGACTTTGAATGGGGGTTAGGTATGAGGCTGGACAGTACGGACAGATTTCCTTATGGAGTATCCTTAGGGGCCATACAAGGCCAAGAGCATTTATTAGAAGCTATGGGTGCTGAAATAGGGCGACAATGTCGAAGAATTGGTGTACATGTCAACTATGCTCCAGTTGTAGATGTCAATAATAACCCTGATAATCCTGTGATTAACTTTAGGTCTTTTGGCTCAGATAAGCTCGCTGTAACTCAAAAAAGTTTGGCCTATATGCGGGGCATGCAAAAGCAAAACATATTGTGTACAGCCAAACACTTTCCTGGTCATGGTGATACTGATACAGACTCGCATTATGATCTTCCGGTGATAAAACACGATCGCCAAAGGTTGGAGGATGTAGAATTATATCCATTTAAAAATCTTATTGATGAAGGGCTTTCTGGTATTATGTCAGCACACTTAAATATACCGGCACTCGAACCTAAGCAAGGACTAGCTTCTACTTTTTCTACCCAAATACTCTATAAACTGCTCAGAGAAGAAATGGGTTTTGAGGGCCTATTGTTTACAGATGCAATGGAAATGAAAGGGGCAATAAAAAACTTTCCAAAAGGCGAGTCTATGGTTAGGGCTTTATTGGCCGGAAATGATATTCTTGAAACGTTTATGGATGTACCCGAAGCCGTAGAAGCTATAAAGAAGGCCATTTTGAAGGGTGTGTTGCCTATGAAAATCATAGATTTTAAAGTAAAAAAGATACTAAAAGCAAAATCCTGGGTAGGTTTAGGCCATTATAAACCCATAGACCTCAAAAATTTAGTAAAAGATTTAAATACTATCGAATCAGATGTGATTAATCGCCAGTTGACAGAAGCTTCAGTGACATGTTTAAAAAATGATTTAGGGCATTTGCCAATTAAAGATTTGACACAAAATATAGCTGTCTTAACTATTGATGCAGAAAACCCACAAACTTTGGTTTCTATGGTCCAAAACTACACTAAAGTGGATGTTTTCCATATTCATCCAAATATCTCTCAAGAAGAAACCACAAAAATGCTTCAGCAATTAGAGAACTATGATTTGGTTGTTACTTCTATCCATTGGTCAAAACCGCGCGCTTCCTCCAATTATGGAATAACACCAGAAAACAAGGCCGTCATTTCACAATTAATCAACAGAGACAACATCGTTTTTGTATTATTAGGCAATCCATACGCATTACACAAGATGGCTGAATTACAAAATGCAAAAACCTTAGTAGTCACCTATCAATGTAATACATATACTGAGTCCATTGTGCCGCAGATACTATTGGGCGCCTTGCCTTCACGAGGGGCATTTCCTATACATCTTAATGAAGAATTTTGTATTGGAAAAAGCCATTCATGGGAGGCTATCGGTCGTTTGTCTTATGGTGTACCCGAACAAGTAGGTATGGATCGTACACGATTATTGAAGGGCATGGACTCTATTATAAATGTTGGATTGAACAAAAGAGCCTATCCAGGTGGTGTATTGCAAATTGCAAAAGATGGAAAAGTCGTTTTTCAAAAAGGATTTGGTTTTCATACTTATGATGTGCAATATATGGACATCGTAACGGAAAATCCAGAGAAAAAATATAGGTTCATTGACGATGCAATGGACAATCCTTTGAAGATAACCAATACTTTTTCATTAATCACTCCAAACCCCATACCGGGTAAAGTTTATACAGACCATATTTATGATTTGGCATCTTTAACTAAGGTATTGGCAGCGACTTTTGTAGGATTAAAATGGATCGATGAAGGACATATGACTTTGGGAAGCAAGTTGTCTGATTTTATTCCCGAGTGGAAGGATTCAAACAAAGAAAATATTATTTTTTTGGATGCAGTCACACACCGCTCAGGCCTTAAAGCGTGGATACCTTTTTGGAAAAATGCCATAGATACAACCACTACTTTAAAGAAAGCATTAGAACTCACTCCTTCATTAAAAAACGAAATGCTTTACAATATCAGTAAACCCAATTTTTTTAGGAGATTATTCGGTGCAAAACCACAATCTGTTTTGGACATGCCTCGCACTTTGAGTGAAAAACGGGGACTTTGGGAAAAAATTTTAACCCCGCAAACTATAGCATGGAAACCCAATACTTTCAGTCATAATAAAACGGAAAACTTTAATGTCAATGTGGCTAAAAACTTGTGGATTCATAAAGACTATATGGATAGTATTTACTACCAAATAAAGGCTTCGTCCATGACCGCCAGAGGACAATATGTATATAGTGATTTGCATTATTATTTGTATCCAAAATTGTCACAAAAACTTGTAGGAAAACCATTGGACCAATATTTATATGATTTGTATTCAAAAATTGGGGCAAATTCCTTGAGATTCAATCCCCATATGGATGGAGACACTACAAAAATAGTTCCTACGGAGTATGATAGTTTGTTTAGAAATCAGCTATTGCATGGGTATGTCCATGATGAAGGAGCATCTATGTTAGGTGGAGTTTCTGGTCATGCAGGCTTGTTTGGTAATGCCAATGATGTAATGAAAATAATGCAAATGTACCTTCAAAAGGGTTATTATGGAGGAGAGCAATATATTTCATCAAAGCTGATAGAAAAAGCCACACAATATCAATTTCCTAATGAAAAAAATAGAAGAGGTTTGGGTTTTGATAAAAAAGATTTTAATAAAACCATTATCAATGCACCTTCTTTGGCATCAGAAGCTAGTTATGGACATTCAGGTTTTACAGGTACTTATACCTGGGTGGACCCTGAACATAATTTAGTTTATGTATTCTTATCGAACAGAGTTTATCCTTCAAGAAACAACCGAACGATAATAGATGAAAATATTAGGTCTAAAATAGGTGATTTTATTATTTCAACTCTATCAAAAAAATAATTATGCAACTTTATTCTACAAACAACAAAGAATATTTAGTAGATCTCAAAAAGGCGGTATTGAATTCATTGGCACCGGATAAAGGTCTATATATGCCGCAAAATATACCGACAATAGATAAATCTTTTTTTGAAAATATAGAGGATTTATCTATGCAAGAAATAGCCTACGAAGTATGCTTTTCACTCATGGGTGACTATATACCTCAAAAAGACCTTAAAGCCTTAATTGATACTGCCATAAATTTTGAGGCTCCGGTCAAAATGTTAGATGAAAATATAGGAAGCCTGGAATTATGGCACGGACCAAGTTTGGCATTTAAGGATTTTGGCGCACGGTTTATGGCGGCTTTGATGTCGTATTTTACTAAAGATGATAACAAAAAACTGACCATACTTGTAGCTACATCAGGGGATACAGGAGGGGCAGTAGCTTATGGTTTTTTAGATACTCCAAACATTGATGTAATTATATTGTATCCATCAGGAAAGGTAAGCGATCTGCAAGAAAAACAATTGACTACTTTGGGTAAAAACATTTCTGCGTTGGAAATTGATGGGACATTTGACGATTGCCAAGCTTTAGTTAAAATGGCATTTCTTGATAGTGAAGTCAATAAATTATACCATTTAAGTTCGGCCAATAGTATCAATATAGCAAGGCTCATTCCACAAACCTTTTACTATTTTAATGCTTATAAGCAAGTTAAAAAATATAATCGCCCATTGGTATTCAGTGTGCCTAGTGGAAATTTTGGAAACCTGACTGCGGGCCTAATAGCACAAAAAATGGGACTACCTATCAAAAGGTTTATTGCTGCCACAAATATCAACAATATTGTGCCAGAATATCTTGAAACAGGAGTTTACAAACCAAGACCATCTATAGCGACTATTAGCAATGCTATGGATGTAGGAAACCCGAGCAATTGGACTAGAATTCAAGAATTATACAATAACGATTTTGAATGCATAAAAGATAAAATTGAAGGTTATTGGCTCAATGATGACGACACCCTTGAGACGATGAAGGAAGTGTATCACAAGCATAATTATATCTGTGACCCACATGGGGCCATTGGTTACGCCTCTTTGAAAGACTTACTCAAAGAAGATGAGTTAGGAGTTTTTCTTGAAACAGCACATCCAGCAAAGTTTTTACCTACCGTAGAAAGCTCTTTATCAATAAAGTTAGAAATACCTCAACGTTTAAAAGAAATAGTAGAAAATGAAAAAGTTTCGCTGTTAATGGACAATAATTATGACGATTTCAAAAAATATTTAATGGAAAGAGAAGTGTTCTAAAGACCTAGCTTTTTATCACTTACAAGAAACAGTAGAATAATTTGTCTTAGTTTTGCAGATGTTTTATTTTAATTAAATATTATAATGCCATAATATAGGCTTAACCTCCCCGCTCAACCTAATCAACACCACTATCAACAGCCGTATAAAATGTCGCCAAAGTTTCGAATAAAAATCAATTCTTATCTTAGACCTCTCGTTTGTATGGCAATGAAAAGGTGTGTCGCAAGGTGGAAAGGTATGTTTGTGAGGGCACAAGTTGCAGAGTACATCAAGCTTTAGCATGACTTGTGCTGGCATGGTGCTGTTTATTGTATTCCCAAATGCCCTACTTCTAAACTAATGTCATTGCTACGACGTTTATTTCAATAAATCACACTTTCCATGGCCAAAAAAAAGAAACATAACGACCACGATAA
>CAZBCV010000002.1:0-14880 GCA_964490495.1 uncultured Aureispira sp.
TTATCCATGTGGCAGTATAATAAATAAAAGCACTGACCACATAAAAACAAAGAAATAGAAAAATTTCTTTTGTTTCGATTGTTTTAATAATGTGTTGGTTCACTCGCATAGACCACAAAATTAATATAATTGTTCATTTGAAATACAATCTTTCCGTTGAATATGAAAAATAACTGTTGAAATTGTTTCGTACAGTGTATATTTTCATTTAGGTGGCGTGACTTTTAAGTTTGTGTATAGTGATTCTGTACTTAAGAATACCCAATACTTGCCTAGGAAGCTTTAAAACATATACTTAAAAAAAACACTTACTTTCGCAGTTTATTGAGTATCTTAATTTGGTATCATGGTCAGATGTGGGTATCTTTTAGATGGGTTGAAAAAACAAAGGTAATGAAAAATGACTTCTTGACCCAATGTCGATACCGGATGCATTTGGGTTCTTGATTTCCATTTCAATTTTGTCCTTCATCTTAATTAAATTTAATAGATTATAAAATTGTAAGAAGAGAATGTATCATTAAACAAGTAACTATTCCATACGGGGTTCAAAGCTGTTTTGACCACCAATTATTTCTACTATGGACCTAAATACATAGGTCTCTTACATTCCAACCAGAATGCGGGAGGGGATAAACTCACCATTTTATGCAGAGGCTTACATCTTACACCACAAAGTTAGCTATATATTTCTTTTTTGCCTATAAATCTGAATGCGGGTTTAAAATCATTCACAGTAAGTATAACAGATATTTTTTTGCCTAAGTGGTCAGTGATGAATTTCGGTTTTACTGTAAGCTTCATAATTACTTTTTATTTGTTTATATATTTGGTGTAAGACAAAAGTAAATATTTTAGTTCTAACCCATTTACAAAAACCTCGTTCTTTTTCTTCTCCCTTTGGTCAAAGAAATGTTTTAATATCAAAAAGTCTGAAATTCTAAACAAATGGTAACAGAGCCATTTTTTAAATTTTTGCTACTAAGTGGCTTGCTAATGAGCTTAAAATATTACCTTTGGGGTCTAAATGTCCAAAGTTTTATGTCAGAATTCATTCTTCAAGTTGAAAACCTAACTGTGAGACATGTGGCCAAAAAAGAACAGCATGTTCTCATAGATGGTGTTTCATTTGGGCTTTCTAAAGGTGAAATATTGGGTATTACCGGCGTTTCTGGCTCTGGTAAATCTTTAACTTCACTGGCTATCATGGGTCTTTTGTCTTTTTATGAAAATTTTAATGCCAGCGGGGATGTACTTTTGGGGAAATACAATATGTTAAATGATAATGAAAATGTATTGTCAAAAATTCGTGGTAAAGATGTTAGTATGATTTTTCAGCAGCCCGACACTCTTCTTAATCCTCTCCTAACCTGTGGCGCTCAACTTAAAGAGACTATAAATATTCACCAAAAATCAATAGGAGGGTCGGAACTTGATCAAAAGTGCTTAGATTTATTGAGTGAAGTTGGGTTGCAAGATGCCGAAAGAATTTTACGATCTCATCCTCATCAAATTTCGGGGGGACAACTCCAACGGTTCGTTGTTGCCATGGCTATAGCTCATCGGCCATCTATCATTATTTGTGATGAGGTTACTTCAGCGCTGGACACCAAAAGTTCGAAGGTCATTATCGATTTGATATTGACATTAAACAAAAAATACCAGACAGCTATCATTTTTGTCACGCATGATTTGGTGTTGCTCCAAAAAGTTTCTCATCGTATTTTGATGATGAATTCAGGCAAAATTGTGGATGATTTTAAGAATACAGCACATGGTTTAAGTTTAGCTTCAGACTACACTCAAAATTACCTTAAGATGGCCTCTGTTAAGTTTCAAAGATCGCCCCTCAATGAAGAGAGTGAAGTCGTATTGAACCTAAAAAATATCAGTAAATCCTTTGGACAAGGTGGTTTTCCATTGTGGAGTAATAAAAAATTGTCTAAAATTCTTAATGAGATCACTTTAAGAGTGCAAGAGCGGCAAATGGTAGGCATATGCGGTGTTTCAGGAAGTGGCAAATCTACATTAGGGAAAATAATTGTAGGTCTTTTATCACAAGATTCAGGAACAATTTCGTACAAGGGACAACAGATAACCGCTGAACTATTCAATGAAGATAAATTACTGCGTAGGCAAATTCAAATGGTTTTTCAAGATGCATTGAGTAGCTTAAATAGTCGGCTAACCGTTTATAAAATATGGCTTGAAGTCTTGAATCTTATCAATGAAGATGACAATAATGAAAGGGCTATCCATAAGATGTTAAATGATTTGGGACTTGAGCCAGAGGTATTAGATAAGTATCCTCAAATGTTATCGGGTGGGCAAAGACAGCGCGTGGTCTTGGGAAGGATATTGTTGGCACGACCAAAAGTCATAGTCTTTGATGAAGCCCTTTCCGCTTTGGATATCATCAATCAAAATATAATCTTAGAACTTATCATAAATCTCCAAGAAAAGTGGGGTTTTGCCGGAATATTCATATCGCATGACGCAAGGTTGATTGATTCTATCTGTCATCGTGTTTACTGTATAGAAAAGGGTCAATTATTCTCTGAAGTAGGAGATGATTTTCATGAGAGTGATTGATAACAGATTAAGGTATGTTCTATCTAAGATGACTCATATATGGGCGTGCCCTTCCGCTTTGCTACAGGTCAGGCTATCCGCTTTACTTCGTGCTCGCTTCTATCCTTCACGCATAAAATAAGATATCTGAAACTCATCATACAAAGATAACAAAGAAGATTTTTTCAATAACACGTCACAACTGGAAAAAAGTGATAATATCCATTTTATTTAATGGCTTAATTTGTACTTTTCTTTACATCTCCTATAGTGGTGCGCGACATAAAATAAAAACCTACTACAAACAAAATTGCCAGCGCCAGTACCGAATGCCTCATATTTCCTGTGATGTTGTTAACAAGACCGAAAATGAAAGTGCCACCAACGATTGCCACTTTATATACAACATCATAAAAACTAAAGTAAGATGTCGTATCTTGGGTTTTTTCGGGAATCATCATGGCATAGGTGGCTCTTGATTGAGACTGAATACCGCCCATGACTAAACCTACAAATCCTGCTATGATGTAAAAAGTCAATTTGTCATATGTAAAAAAAGCTGCTAAACATATGGCCACCCATATAACAATCATAACGAGAATGGATATTTTATTTCCAAGGATATTGCCTATATGTGCAAACAAATGTGCTCCACCAATAGCCACTAATTGTAATATCAGAACTAAGATGATTAATTCACTTGTCTCAAAGCCTAATTCGACTTTCCCAAACAAAGTGGCTAAGTAGATGATCGTCTGCACACCGGCTGTATAAAAGAAGAAAGCCACGAGGAATCTTTGGGTTTGAGGCATTTCCTTTAATCCTTTCCATGCTCCAATAAGTTCTTGGTATCCTTGTTTTATAAATTTGTTTTGAAAAACATTTTTTTTGTCCTTTGGTAAATGTTTGAACGTATATTGCGCGAAGCCTATCCACCATATGCCTACCAATAGAAAACCTACCCGAGCTCCGGTTTGCCCACCTTGAAAGCCAAATAATTCAGGTTTTAGTATCATGATTAAAATGAAAATGAGTAGAATGACGCTACCTATGTAGCCGTATGTAAAACCTTTAGCACTTGTTTTATTGTATCTGTCTTCAGTCACAATCAACGGCAAATACGAGTCATAAAAGACGATACTTCCCGCAAATCCTATCGTAGCCAAAATAAATGCTGATGTACCTAACCAAAGCTGTTCTTCGCCTTTGAAAAAGAATAGGGCAGAGCAGGCTATTGATCCTATCACTGTAAACAACCTCATGAAAAACATTCTTCGGCCTGTATAATCTGCAATTCCTGAAAGCAATGGAGATAAACTTGCTATAATGATGTATGAGAAGGAAACAGCAAATGAATATAATGCACTATTGGCCACATCCATTCCTAATATTTCTATATTTTTAGGTGTGTATTCTTCAAAATATCCAGGAAAAATTGCAGTGGAAATGACTAAAGCATAAGCAGAATTGGCCCAATCAAAAAGAGCCCATGCGTTGATTACTTTTTTATTGTTGAGCGCAACTGTTGACATACTGTATGATTATTGAGAGCACAAGATATAAATATATTTTTAACTCAATATACTTTTGTGTTCTAAAGATAATATATTTACCTCAATCTTTTTTATTCTTGCGCCCAAGAATATTTTTTTAACCGGTCTTACATCAAAAAAAATAAATCAATATGTCTGTTTTAGTTTTTTTCTTGCTTTTTTATCACTTCTTTAGAGATGATGACTTGATTTTTTTTGCGTTCCTCTTCAATGAGTTTTTTTCTTGCTTCTATGAATTTTTTGATAAGAATGTCTTCATCCAAGGGTTTGTTAGATATCTTTCTATGAAACAATATTAGCATGACTCGAACCATATCTTCAGTATAAAAAAGGCCTTTTTCTCTTAAGTGGTGGGAAAATCTTGAGCCCTCATCAAAATTCCAATTGTAAGACATCCATTTGCCCAGTCCCAGGAATAATTTTTTTGAAGCTTCTTCTTCTGTAATTTTCAAAAGTTTTTTTCTTGCATCTTCTTCTGTGAGTTCCATTAATTTACTCAAGGCATCATCTGTATCACGTGGAATATAAACGCCATACAGCTTCGATTTTTTGATATTGGCGTTGTACAAAGAATCTTTGGAAGAAAATTTTATATTTTCTGTATCTTGACTTAATAGACAGAAATTTAATAACAAAAAACCTATAAAAATAATTACTCTCATTATATTTGTTGTATTATGTATTTTATAACGAAAATCACTTTGTGAAAGTATCTTTTTCACAAAAAATTAAGAAAAAATTTAGCTTTTTATTTCTATGGTAAAACAAATTCTTACCTTTACGGTTTGAATCTTGTAAAAATTTATAATTGATATGGCAGAAGTATTAGAAAGAAAAGGAACAACGCCTAAAAAATCTGTAGCAAAATATAGCAAGGAATTGTATATGAAGTGGTTAGAGGTGATGTATAGAGTGAGAAGATTTGAAGAAAGAGGTTTGTTCGCATATTCTCAACAAAAAATTAGAGGATTTTTTCATGTTTATATTGGTCAAGAGGCTATCGCTGGAGCCATTGCTTCCGCTATGAGGCCAGAAGACAAGTTAGTGACAGCCTATAGACAACACGGAGTAGCTTTGGCTAGAGGATTAGACGCAAATTCTTGTATGGCTGAACTGTATGGAAAGGCAACTGGATGCGTCAAAGGAAAAGGAGGAAGTATGCACTTTTTCTCTAAGGAGCACAACTATTTTGGTGGTAATGGAATAGTAGGTGCACAAATCCCTATAGGTGCAGGAATTGGATTTGCTGAGAAATACAGAGGCACCGACAATTTTTGTGTCACAATGTTCGGAGATGGTGCTGCGAGGCAAGGAGCTCTTTATGAGGCATTCAATATGGCGATGACTTGGAAACTTCCAGTCCTCTTCATATGTGAAAACAACAAATATGCTATGGGAACTTCTGTAGAAAGAACCAGCAATGTACATGAGCTTTATAAAATTGGTTCGGCCTTTGATATGCCAAGTGAAGCGGTTGATGGTATGAATGTAGAAACTGTTCATGAAGCTTTTTTGAGAGCTGCCGAACATATTAGAGCGGGAAAAGGACCTTACTATTTGGAAATAAATACTTATAGGTACAGAGGTCACTCAGTTTCTGACCCTGCCAAATATAGAACAAAAGAAGAATTGGAAGAATATAAGGAACAAGATCCAGTTTACAAGATCCAGGAAACTATTCTTTCTCAAGGTGTGGCTACACAAGATGAAGTGGACACCTTACTTGAAAAGATTAATCAAGAGATAGAAGATGCTATGGAGTTTGCCGAAAATTCTGAATATCCACTGCCTTCTGAGCTGTACGAAGACAATTATGTTCAGAAAGATTATCCTTTCATAACAGAATAGTTTCTTTTTATTTCAAAAGAGACCTAGAGTTTCTTTCATTCTAGAAAATTCGGAAAAAGGAGAAGCTTCAATAAGTAGAGGAATGCCCTTGATGGGGTGTGTAAATAATAAAGATTCGGCATGGAGCATCATTGTTTCCATGCCGAATTTTTCTTTAAAGAGCTTATTTTGTTTATTGCATCCATGTGGTCGATCACCTATTATTGGGTGAAAAATATGCGACATATGTCTTCGCAATTGGTGCATTCTACCCGTAATGGGCTTAAGAGCCACCATGGAATATCTAGAAGTAGCAAATTTTCCATGCGCCAATTCAATTTCATTCTTAAAAAGTGTGGTGTAATGCGTCTGTGCTTCTTGTACCTTTCCAGCTTCGTTTTTGAGTGGGTAATCTATGATGCCACTTTCTGGAGCAAAGCCCCGAACAATGGCCAAATAATTTTTTTCAACTTGGCGCTCACTCCAAAGTTCAGAAAACAATTTATGGACTTCAGAAGATTTTGCCAAAATTAAAACTCCAGATGTTTTTCTGTCTAATCTATGTATAGGATAGACATGCTGTCCTATTTGGTCTCTCAATATCTGTAAAACAAATTCGCTAGCTGTGGGGTCGAGCGAGGTACGATGCACAAACATACCGTGCGGCTTATTTATGGCTATAATATCTTCGTCTTCATATATTACTTCTAAAATCATTGGTTTTGTGATGTTTATGTGATGGGTTGATGGATTATTTAGTCCATTGAGGTTAATCCAAAAAACTAAAATTGTTTCTTTGCATACAATCAATTATATCTGTCAATATGTGTAATGAAAGACCTAGTCCCCACCACCTTGTTTTTTTCGGAAGAATCAGAATAAAATATATCAATAGGAATGGCCATGTGTGAAACGTGTGGAAACCCACACTACACCTTTCAGGATCGTATATGGGGTTGGCCCACATATGGTCTATATCTATCAGCATGCCCAACATCATCACTAGCCATGCTTTTGGCCAATGGGGTTTGAAAAATAAAAAAGCCACTGAAAAAGGCAAAAGCAAGTGTAAACCATAGTGAATGATAAATGCAAGCATGGTTACAAATTTTTAGCTTTGAGGCGCATCATCATCAAGGCGACCAAACCTGCTGTTTCTGTTCTCAGTCTTGTTTCACCCAATGATATAGGTAAAAATCCATAGGTTTTGGATAGTTCTACTTCTTCTGAAGTAAAATCACCTTCCGGACCTATCAAAATTAGGGTGTCTTTTTGTGGAGAAAGTACTTCTGAAAGTTGTTTTTGGTTTTCTTCACAAAAGCCAATGAATTTATTTTCATATTTGTCTTTGCAATATTCTAAACAAGACTTAAAGGAGTCCATATAGTGCATATGGGGTAGATGAGTTTTAAGGGATTGTTTCATAGCTGATACCACAATTTTCTCCAATCTTTCCATTTTAATACCTTTTTTTTCTGCTCTTTGGGTCATCATTATGTATATATCTGTGATACCTATTTCAGTGGCTTTTTCTAAAAACCATTCGATCCGGGCCATGTTTTTTACAGGTGCAATAGCTATGGCAGTTTTAGGTTGGAGTAGCGGCTGAACCAATGTTTCTATTATAGTGCATTCAGTCGTTTCTTTCAAAAAACTTTTGATTCTACAATTAAAAATATGTCCTCTGCCATCAGTAATGTGAAGCGTATCACCTACTGACTTTCGCAATACTTTTTTGCAGTGATTGTGTTCTTCTTGATGAAGAATGATGTGGTCTTGATGTATGTCTTTGCTATAAAATAAAAACATAAACTATTAATTTATGCGCAAAAGTAGGGAAAGAAATGATATTTTAGGCAACAAACTTCTATGTTCAACTAGAAATGTTCGTTTTTGAATATTTCAAAACCTTGATAAGAAGTTGATTTTGTATTCGAACCAATGAATTGTCTTTACAGGAAAGCTTTATTGTTTGGAATACAGAATTTTACAGCTTTTACTTAGAAAAGTGGGCAACTCCTTGTGAGTGTATGATTGATATAGTGGGACGTAGCTACCATCAATCCACCAGCCACACTAAAAAGTAGCATCCAACCATGATGATCTATCATACCTACGAATAAGAAAATAAAACCTAAAGAGGCTAATAAAATTGGACGGATATTTTTGTGTTTCTTGATATAATCGCCCACTATAGAATAAGAAGCAACTACTACTCCAAAACCTATTACCAACCAATCTATAGCATGATTGTGCAGCCAAGTTGAAGTACTCAAAGCGCCTACTGAAATCAATACCGGAACGCCTGCGCAATGGATGGCACATAACATAGAAGCAAAAAATCCAGCTTTATCAGGATTGAGTTTAAATATGTTTTTCATTTATACGTAATATCGTTATTTTAAAAAAGCACAAAGTTACTATGTTAACGTCTATAAATGCAATATTGTTGCAAATAAATATTTATTTTGAGTCTAATTTGTCAAAATATTTTCAATAAATGACCAAAATCATTTCCTTATTGATTAAAATTTATCATTTTTACACCTTATTTGTTTGTGCGAAAGTAAATGAAACATCTGATTGTTTAGTCATTTACACATTCGTTTGTTTTATTTAAAGGCATTCGTGATTTTTCTGCGTTGGTTTTAGCCGGTCATAACGGCTTGCTCTTTGTTTTTTAGTCTAGTCTGTAGTAGCGAACTTTTGTGCAATCAAAGATTTTTTTACTACATAAATTGGGTAAAAGTTAGATTGTTGAATATAAATATAATGAAATGAAAAATGAAATAGTCCATAGAGTATTTGACTTCATTAAAGTCTTCCCTCCATTTGATATGTTAGATGCTGCATCCAATTGGACTATTGCCCAAAGTAGTTCAGTCTTATATTTGTCTCAAGGCAAAACCTTGTTTGATATTGGAGACAGTCCCAATAATTGTTTTTATATTGTCAATGATGGGGCCATCCATTTGTTTCAATCGGACGGTACTTTGGTAGAAGAATGCGATGAAGGAGATTTATTAGGTTTAAGACCTTTGATCGCTCAGTCACCCTATCTCTTGAAGGCGGTAGCTCACGAAGAAACCTTGGTTTATTGTATTCCAACACACGTCTTTGTACCATTGATGGATAATAATCCAAAGGTAAGTCGCTACATTGCTACTAATTTTGCGGTAGGCGTTGGAAACAAATATTATCAAAAATCGACTGTTCTACCCTTAGGCGAAAGCCAACATTACCTGAATGATATTATTGGGATGGATAGTTATACACTTCCATTTTATACGTCTAAAGAAACCACAATTAAAGATTCTGCGCGCATCATGGCAGAAAAAAAGATAGGTTCTCTCATTATTTGTGACTCGGATTTGTGTCCTATAGGTATAGTGACAGATAAGGATTTGAGGGCTAAAGTTGTCGCGGGAGATATTGCGAAGACTGAACCAGTGTCTTACATTATGTCATCACCTGTTTTGTGCCTCAAGCCACAGACTAGTCTCGCTGAAATGCAAATTGCGATGTTGAAACACAAAATCAATCATTTGGTTATCACTCAAGATGGTACCGATACTCAACCCATCATAGGTATAGTGAGTAAACATGATTTGGTTGTGATTCAATCCGATAACCCAGCTTCATTGATAAAAGGAGTTCAAAAAGCAGATAATATTGAAAAATTAAAAGTTTTGCGGGATGCCCTCAATAGAATTACAGAAAAGTATGTTCGAAATGATGTGCCCATGAAATTTATTTTAGAGGTGACATCTGAAATCAATGATAGTATTATTCAAAAGGTGATTGAACTAAGTGAAAAGAAATTGGACCCAGGATATTTCAAACAAGTTGATTATGCTTTTTTAGTTTTGGGAAGTATGGCACGAGGGGAACAATTATTGATGACCGATCAAGACAATGCTATAATATACAGAGCTAATTCGAATTTTCCAGACCTCAAAGAAAGATTGTTGGTATTGGCCAAAGAAATCAATGATGCTTTGAATTACATTGGCTTTGAATACTGCCCGGCGGATATGATGGCATCCAATCCTGCTTATTGCCTTACCTTAGAAGAATGGCAAAATAAATTTTATGGCTGGATGTATGAGCCTGGAGAACATGAGGTTATGATGTGTACCATATTTTTTGACTACAGAAATGTATATGGCGATAAAACTCTAACGGATACATTAAGTGCCTATATTTTTGACCATCTAGATAAGCAAGAAGTTTTTTTAAGGGATTTAGCTCAAAATGCTTTAGCAAATCCTGCACCTTTATCATTTTTTAGGAAATTTGTTGTTGAAAAATCAGGTGAACATAAAGACACTTTTGACATCAAGTTAAGAGCGATGATGCCTTTAGTTGATGCTGCTAGACTTTTTATTTTGCAAAATAGGATTTCGGGTGTGAACAGTACTATTGAACGGTTTCAGAAGCTGGCGGAAATTGATAAAAACAATTCTGAATTATTGGATTTTGCAGCTAAATCATTTGAAACGCTTCTGAAAACTCGAACGCTCCATGGTTTCAAAAACAAGGATAGCGGACGCTATATCAAACCCGATGATATGGACAAAATGGATAGGGTGCTGTTGCGCAATGCATTTCAACCTATCAACGATATTCAATCGATTATAAAAATAAGATTTGTACTATGAAAGGGTGGATAAAAAGTTGGTTTGCCAGTTCCAATTCTGAGTATGCAGAATGGTATAAAACTTATAATGAACAATTTGTTGGTATAAAACATGTAGGGCCAATAAATAATCAAATGTTTATAGTTTTGGATACGGAAACTACTGGGCTGGACAGTACCAAAGATTCCATACTTTCTATAGGTGCCATAAAAGTAAAAAACAATGTTTTAGATGTTTCATCTGCTTTGTCAATAAATGTTCTCAATGAACAGATAGTGACAGACACTAAGGCTGTGGGCATACATGGACTCATCAAAACTAATCAAAGAGGAATTTCTTCAGAGGAAGCTATTAAAGTTTTTTTTGAATACATAAGGTCGCATACTATAGTTGGGCATCATTTGGCTTTTGACCATTTAATGCTTGAAAAGCTCTCCAAAAAGCATGGCGGTGGACCTATAATCAATAAAAGAATTGACACATCTACTTTAGCAAAAAGATTGGACGATCCACATGGTCAATCTCATCTCAACCCCAATGATTATACTTTGGATCAGCTTTCAAATAGATTCAATATTGCAACAAAAGCACGACACACTGCCGATGGTGACGCTTATATTACGGCCATTTTATTTTTAAAATTATTGGATAGATTGGAAAAAAAAGGTATAAAGAATATCCAAGATTTAAGTCGATAACCTTGCGCTTTGGTGAAATAAAATTCATGAGCCCTGGCCACGTGTATAAGCGTATTAACCCGCTTTTTCTATTTCTTTTAGGTTCTCCATTCTATTTCTAATCAAGAAGTCATCTATTGTTTCAAAGTGTTCTAAGACTCTTTTATCCTTGAATTCAAAAACTTTGGCCGCTAAACCTTGTAAGAAATCTCTATCATGTGAGACAAGAATTAAGGTGCCGTCAAAACTGAGTAAGGCCTCCTTAAGTACATCTTTTGAGCGAATATCAAGGTGGTTAGTAGGCTCATCCAAAATAAGTAAGTTTACAGGTTCTAACAATAGTTTTACCATAGCTAACCGTGTTCGTTCACCTCCCGATAGTACACTCACTTTTTTGTCAATATCATCGCCTGAAAACATGAAACAGCCTAATATATTTTTGATTTGGGTTCTTATTTCACCTTCTGCTACTTCATCTACTGTCTGAAAAACTGTTAAATTGGAGTCTAACAATGCTGCTTGATTTTGAGCAAAATATCCCACTTTGATATTGTGTCCCAATTGGCATTGACCCTCAAAGTCTATTTGACCCATGATAGCTTTTATCATAGTGGATTTACCTTCACCATTTCTACCCACAAAGGCTACTTTTTCGCCGCGTTCTATGGTCATCGATGCATTTTTGAAAACCACATGGTCATCATATTTTTTTGAGAGGTCTTGCACTATGACGGGGTAATCTCCGGAACGTGGGGCAGGAGGGAACTTTAGTTTAAGGGAAGATGTGTCCACCTCATCTATTTCTATTATGTCCATTTTTTCGAGCATTCTTTCCACAGAGTTGACTTGATTGGCTTTGGAGTAAGTACCTCTAAACCTTTCAATAAATTCTTTGCTTTCTGCTATTGTTTTTTGTTGTTCTTTATAGGCTCTTATTTGTGCTTGTCTTCTGTCCTCTCTCAGTTGCAGGTAGTGTGAATAGTTGGCTTTGTAGTCGTATATTCGGCCCATAGTGACTTCTATAGTTCTATTGGTAATGTTGTCAATAAACGCCTTATCATGCGAAATGACCATAACAGCTTTGGCTTTATTGATGAGAAAGTTCTCTAGCCAGATGACAGATTCTATATCTATGTGGTTGGTAGGTTCATCCAATAGCACCAAATCAGGTTTTTTTAATAGTATTTTGGCCAATTCTATTCGCATACGCCAACCTCCGCTAAATTCATGGGTAGGTCTATGGAAATCTTCTCTCTTAAAACCTAAACCCAATAAAGTCTTTTCTACCTCGGCATCGTAGTTTATATCCTCCAGTGAATAAAATTTTTCGCCCAGTTCTGAAGACTCTTCCACTATTTTCATATAATCATCGGATTCATAATCGGTACGAGTTTCCAATTCTGAATTGAGAAAATCCATTCTTTCTTTCATTTCAAAAATTTGATTGAAAGCTTTCATGGCTTCTTGAAAAACGGTGGCATCATCTTCAGTCAAAAGATGTTGGGGAAGATATGCAATAACACTATCTTTTGGACTTCTCACATGACCTTTAGAAGGCTTTTGAGCACCAGCAATTATTTTCATCATGGTGGATTTTCCTGCACCATTTTTACCCATTAAAGCAATTTTGTCATTTTCGTTTATTACAAAAGACACGTCGCTAAATAACGCTCTACCACTAAACTCAACAGCCAAACCTTCTACACCAATCATAAATGAAGTTTGTATTTTTGATTAAAAAAACGCAAAGGTAAGGATAAGACAGCCAATTTTATTTTGAAAAGCAATAATTTTTGATATGTTTTTAAAATATTGTATCAATTTTCTTAACTTTGCGAAATATTTGTTCGATTACTTGAGCTTTTATTTTTGATGTATTGATTCAATTTTTATGTTTTTTCATTTTTAGTTTCAAAATACAAAACACAAATATCAATATTTACCATAAAAATAGCGTTTGAATGAAAAGAATATTAATCTCGTAAAGAAAATCAATAAGTATAAAGAATAAATCAACTCTACTAAACATAACCTTAATATTACCTAACCTAAATTAATTTTATAATGCAAAAAGTTTATATTATTTCAGCTCAAAGAACACCTATTGGGAGTTTTGGAGGTCAATTTGCTAGCATTCCAGCTACTTCACTTGGCGCTACTGCGGTCAAAGCTGCTGTAGGTCAATCAGGTCTAAAGAGCGAACAGATAGATGAAATATTTATGGGTCATGTGGTTCAAGCCAATGCGGGTCAAGCACCTGCTAGACAAGTAGCTTTAGCTGCGGGATTGCCCACTTCTGTTCCAGCAACAACTATCAACAAAGTATGTGCTTCTGGTTTGAAAGCAGCTATGTTGGCTGCACAATCCATACAATTGGGACAAAACGATAATGTAGTAGCGGGCGGAATGGAAAATATGTCTTCTATACCTTATTATATTGCCAATGGCCGTTATGGCTACAAATACGGCAATGGTGAATTGACAGATGGACTGGTAAGAGATGGATTAGCCAATGTGTATGATGGACAAGCTATGGGCTGTTTTGCAGATGCTACCGCTTCAAAGTATGAAATTTCGCGCGAAGAACAAGATGCTTATGCCATTCAATCTTATCAAAGAACAGCCGCCGCATGGGAAAATGGAAAATTTGCCAGCGAAGTATGCCCTGTAGAGGTCAAAGATAGAAAAGGCAATATCACTGCTCTTGATCATGACCAAGAGTACAATAATGTGATATTTGATAAAATCCCAACTTTAAAACCTGTGTTTACTAAGGACGGTACTGTCACGGCAGCCAATGCTTCTACTATCAATGATGGTGCAGCAGCACTTGTTTTAGCTGGTGAAAAATCATTAAAAGAAAATAATCTCACGCCTTTGGCAGAAGTGATTTCTTATGCAGATAGTGCTCAGGATCCTGCATGGTTCACTACTGCGCCTGTCATAGCGGCACAAAAGGCACTTGAAAGAGCAGGCCTTACTATGGATGATATTGATTTTTTTGAAGTGAATGAAGCTTTCAGTGTGGTAGCTTTGGCATTTATCAAACATTTTAATTTGGACATCAATAAAGTCAATGTGAATGGGGGTGCAGTTTCTATGGGCCATCCATTAGGTTGTTCTGGGGCTAGAATCTTAACCACATTAACGCATGTATTACATCAAAATCGTGGAACTTACGGTCTTGCGGCCATTTGTAACGGCGGCGGCGGCGCTAGTGCCATGGTGATAAAAAGAATGTAGGAAAAAGTAAAAAGCAGAGAGAAAATATTTTTTTTTAAAAAAAAATAAAAAAAATATTTGTTGTAACAAATAAATTTGTAACTTTGCGTCACGAAAGAAATATTAAGAACAAAATTTATTAAATTTTCTATATTTATTGTTGTAATATTTTTCAAAAAGATCTTTGAATAGTGTGATTTTAGGTAATTAATTTATCAAAACGAGACAGTAGTTTTTTTCATAGTTAGAGGGTCGAGTCGCCGGATTCGGCCCCTTTTTAAGAAAAAATAATTAACGTCTAAGATTTGTAAGTCAATTTAGTGTAAGATATATAAGAGACAGTAGTTTTTTTCATAGTTAGAGGGTCGAGTCGCCGGATTCGGCCCCTTT
>CAZBCV010000002.1:14980-41724 GCA_964490495.1 uncultured Aureispira sp.
TTAAGAAAAAATAATTAACGTCTGAGAGGATATATTTTTATTTCACCAAAGCATTTTCCTAAATTACGATTATTCATTTCCTATCATACTCTTTTCTGTAATCCAATTCAATACTATTATTTAGGTAACAGTTATTGTACAGTTTTTTACAGAACTAATTGATTCCTCTATAATTCATTGGTCAATAAACTATATCTATTAAAACCACAAATGGACAAAAGGAATTCTTTAAAATATGGACGAAAAGCCATCATTGAACAATTTGGGAAATATTTGTTTAATTAATCATATACTTTTTATAATATTATAAAAAGTCATAATTTATTCTTTAATTTGCATTTCAATTAAAAAAAAACACTTCTTAGATGAGTTACAAATCTGAAGTTACACCTTACGGAGATAAAGAAGTCTCAAAAAAAGGACAAGTGACCCAAATGTTTGATAAAATTGCTCCCTACTATGACAATCTGAATAGAGTTCTTTCATTAGGCATTGATGTGATTTGGCGCAGAAAAGCCATCAAAATACTTCATGCGACTGAGCCTTCGACTATATTAGACATGGCGACGGGTACTGCCGATTTGGCCATTATGGCAGCAAAAAAAATCAAACCACAGTTGATTGTGGGTATGGATATCTCTGCCAACATGTTGAATTATGGTAGAGAAAAAATTAAAAAAGAAAAATTAGAACACATCATAAGTTTGGAGCAAGGCGATAGCGAAAATATCCGTTTTAATGATGGAATGTTTGATGCTGTTATGGCAGCATTTGGTGTGCGAAATTTTGAAAATCTTGAAAAAGGACTTTCTGAAATGGTAAGAGTTTTAAGTCCTGGCGGTACCATTGTAGTTTTAGAGTTTTCAAAACCGAGAATTTTTCCACTAAAACAAGGGTTTAATTTATACTTTAAATATATTTTGCCCGTTATAGGAAAGATGAGGTCTAAAGACAACAGAGCCTATAAATATCTTTATGAGTCTGTTCAAGTCTTTCCCGATTACGATAGTTTTACAAATATAATGAAAAAAGTAGGCTGTACATCAGCTGAATATAAGGTATTAAGTGCAGGAATATGTTGTATATATATAGGAAAGAAGTAATATTGCTTTTAATTTTTTGGGTTTCAATAGTGACATTGTCTGCGCAACAGCGAGGAGGCGACAATTATAATTTTCGAGATTTTAATCGCAAAGCCTACTATTTTGGAATAAATTTAGGGTTTAATAACTCTGGATATGGATTGCTACATTCCAGAAACTTTATCAATAATGACAGTGTGCGCATTACCCAAGGAAGTAGAACCATTGGTGTAAATATGCACATGGTGACCAACCTCAAACTAGGCGAATACTTTGATTTTCGGTTTTTGCCAGGTTTTTCGTTTGCTCAAAGAGGTTTTGAATACACACCTGTCAATGAAGGGCCTTTGAATAGAAGAAACATTGAATCCGTATTTTTTGAGATGCCATTTCAGTTGAGATACAAATCTGAACCCTATAAAGATAAACGCCTTTTTGTGCTTGCGGGCATGAAATACAATTATGATGTTCAGAGTAACTCTAAATCTCGACGAACTGTCATAAAAATAGCTCCACATGACTTTCAATATGAAGTAGGTGTGGGTATGCAGATTTTCTATCCTTATTTTATTTTCTCGCCTGAGATTAAATTTTCAAGGGGATTGGGCAATATTTTGATATACGATGGTTCAAATAATGAAACACGTGTATTGGAGAATGTAGTCTCGCAGATATTTACGATATCTTTTAATTTTGAGGGGTAGGGAAGATTAGCTCTACAAATCATTGTTGCAACTTTTAATAGCAGAGATGGTAGGGTGGGGTGAAGTATGATGAAAAATCTGAAAAATCGTGAAGAAAGATAAATTCTGAACGCTTTAGTGAATTTGTGCTATGTTTATTTCTTTATCTGTTGGGCTTGTCAGTTGATTTGATTGTTCGTTGGGCGGAAGACAAAAACATTGTTTAGAACTTAGAGTCGGCTTTTGCAGCTTGGTAATGTGAATGGCTGTCGCTGTGGCTCATTAATTCTGGTTTTTCTTAAAGTTTTCTGCGCAGAAAACTTGACATTTTTTCTTGCCCTAATAATTACGTAAACGCCTTCTCTAATTTTTCTTCCGTGAATTTCATTCTGTATAAAATTTATCGTCTGTCCATTTTGCAGGATTATTGATGATGTAATTCGAAATACGTTGATAGGATTGTTCATTTCGGATAATGTGTTCCCAATAATTGCGTTGCCATAATTTACCATCAAACGGTTGCCATCCCAATGTTTTTACACCACGAATATATTCCACCGTAACAATGGATTGAAACGCCCCCACCATATCCCAACGGTTTTATTTTTTACGGTATCCGTAGGTGCAATCCCTTGTGGTTGCCCTTTTTGTGAATCATCATCATTTTGGGCGTTTTCATCATTTTGGGTATCCACAAGGGATACCCTTACAGGTGCGACCGTTTCATTGTGGGCGACCACAAGGGTCGCCCCTACGATTTCCAAAATGGCGTGGAAATGGTTGGGCATCACAACAAATTCGTGCAATTGTATATTTTTAAATCGTTCTGGTAATTTCAACCATTCATTTTCAATCATCGTACCTATATCATTCAATATCATTTCCCCATTCACAACATCACCAAACCGGCAAATTCTATCCTGACAACAAATGGTAATAAAATACAATCCCGCCTGCGCATAATCATATCCTTTCAAGCGAATGGTTCGGCGGTGGTGGATATTTGGGTTATATTTATTCTTCATCATTTTCGTATTCATTCCAATAAAATGCTGCACCTTCAGTATCTATGGTTTTGTAATATACCAAGAATTTTATGAATAATTCTTTGCCTACACCCAAATCTGTTAGAGACAATAAGGTATCTAATATGCTCTCTATTGTGTTTTTATCTTTATTGCCCGATACTATCAAATGATTAACTTCTGCCTCTAATGCGGGCAAATGCTGTTGCGATGATTCTTGAAATGCTTTGATGGTATTTTTGATATCCTGAAATAGGTCTTTTTCCATATTCTCTAATTTTCTATTGTCGCTAATTTTGAGAGCAATAACTCGTTCAATTCTCTTAGTTTTTGGTTTTCTGTTCTCTTTAAGAAATCATTGTCAATTTTCATATTTATATTATCCTTAATACTGTAAAGAAATGTTATTGACGGTGCTTTCTGTTTCGCCATTTTATGGTGTCAATATTTAAAATTTTTAAAGTCTGCTAAGTTAGGTTTTTGAATGTTCATTGTCATTGTCGTGTGTAGGTAAAAATCAAGCTCTTTTGCTTTTTTTTTTTAGAACTTTGTATATCGGCCATAACCCAATGTGCCACCTCCTGCGTTTTCTCATTTTGTGCTTTGGTATATCTTTCAGTATTTCCTACAAACTACTCCCACAAAGGTAAAAAATTCACAGAAAACTCAAAACGAATTTGTTGTTTTTTTATAAGTAGAGACTGAATACAGTTTTTCCCATATTTTTCTATTCTTTTTGTACCTTTGCACTTTATGCCAAAAATATTGAAATGCAGCCATCATTATCTTTAGACCAAAGAGTGGAAGTACTAGCTCAATTGGGCGAGCTCATAGGTTCGAAGTCCGTTTCTGAGTTAGAAATTATATTGCGACAGGCGGAAATAGAAAATCCATGGTTTACTATACAAAATACTTTAGCCACTTTAACAATCATTTGTGATCAGTATCTTAATAGGGAGGCTTTGGATTACCTCGTGAAAAAATATCATTTAGATGATAATATAAGATCTCAAAGAATAGCCTTGATTCCGGCTGGAAATATTCCATTGGTAGGATGGCACGATTTGATGTGTTGTTTTCTTGCAGGGCACATTTCCGTCATACGGCTTTCTGAAAAAGACACTGTACTTATGCAATACATGATGGATACAATGGTGCAAATAAACGCTGCTGTGAAACCCTATTTTGAAATCATTGATAGATTGCAAAATTATCAAGCAGCTATAGCTACAGGAAGCAATACTTCAGCCCAACAGTTTAAGAAATACTTTAGTGAAGTGCCGAATATTATCAGAGCCAATAGGAATAGCATTGCCGTTATTACGGGTAGGGAAACGAAAGAACAATTGGAAAATATTGGAAATGACATTTTTAGTTATTTTGGGTTGGGGTGCCGAAATGTAAGCAAAATATTTATCCCCCATGATTATGATTTGGCTTGCTTCATAGAGTCGCTTCAGTCTTTTGAACATATTATTCATCATAATAAATACAAAAACAATTTTGATTATAATTTGGCTTTGATGCTGTTGAATAGAGAAGAGTTCCTACAAGGTCCGTTTTTTTTGTTGAAGGAATCTGAGGCCATGGTGTCTAGAATCGCTTCATTGCATTATCAGAGATACCAAAATATAGAAGAAGTAGAAAATTGGTTAAGTGCTCACGAAAATGAAATTCAGTGTGTGGTGAGTAGTGAAGAGTTAAGCACAATAAAAACAATTTTACCAGGTACAGCTCAAAGTCCTACCATAGATACATGGGCAGATGGCATAGACACTATGCAATTTTTGTTAGCTTTGTCGCATTAAGAGAGGCAACAAAATTACAATATATTCCGTTGTATTATGGGTAGTTGATGACAAAATAAACAGCTACCCAAAAGGATGTTTAAAGCCTGTTTCATCTGTTTATTTTAAGTTTGACCACCCATGGTGGCCTGAATTTATTGTCAGATGGAACGCCTGGATAATCATTCTTCTTTGTGTACGGCTTGCGATCGTGGGCGTTTCATAATAAAATAAGTATTAAAAATGATAATAAAAACTCAAAATATTGCTATACTTTTTTTCTTGATATTTGGACTTATGGGGTGTAAGTATAGTTTTAGAGGTATCAGTATTCCTCCTGATGTGACTACATATTTTGTAGATGAATTTCAAAATACGGCTCCGGAAGCGCCAGGTGATATCAATCAAAGGTTTGCAGAAGCATTGCGGGCCAAAGTGCGCAATGAGTCACGCTTGATATATACGGAAACAGAACCCGATATTGAGTTTTCGGGCAAAATTACGGGTTTTACATTGAGGCCAGAAGCATTGGAGGCGGGCAACACCGTAGCCCAAAACAAATTGGAAATATTTATTACTGTCAATTATGTCAATAATAAAGATGACTCTAAAAATTGGAATCAGAAGCAGTTCAGTTTTTTTAGAACTTTCAACAGCGATCAGGATTTTTTAAGTATTCAGGAGGGTTTGATTACTGAAATATTTGATCAAATACTGGAAAATATTTTTAATGAAGCCTTTACGGGTTGGTAAAATAATCCTGCCGAATACAAAAACTATAAATTCATTTTATTGTTCAATTTCAAACAAATATTAATCCTTTGAAGAGACAAGTCCAGACGGAATTGCCTACCCGTTGGGGTAATTTTACTGTTTATGCTTATTCAGATAATATCGATGATATGCAACCTCACTTAGCTTTAGTGCATGAAAATACACTGTCTAATGATGCTGTAGCCGTTCGTTTACACTCTGAATGTCTTACGGGAGATTTGTTCCATTCGCTCAAATGCGACTGTGGAGAACAATTGCACGCAGCCTTAGATTATATAGAGCACAATGGAGGTATTTTAATATATCTAAGGCAAGAGGGTAGAGGTATAGGGCTCATTAATAAACTTCAAGCCTATAATTTGCAGGCACAGGGATTAGATACCATTGAGGCCAATGTCCATTTAGGTTTCAAACCTGACGAAAGAGATTTTTCGATGGCTGTAGAAATTCTAAATGATTTGAAAGTGAAGGAGATTGATTTATTAACCAATAATCCAGAAAAACTTTCTGCTATTGATAATTCAAATATTGTGTTGCGTCATCGCATACCCTTAGTGATAAAACCTATGGAAGAAAACAAAAAATATCTTGAAGTGAAGGAGAAAATCATGGGTCATCTGCCTATTTAAATGAAAGTTTTATGAATGCTGAAGACATTATGGAATATTGTTTGGCCAAAAAAGGTGTAGAAACCACATTTCCTTTTGATCAACATACGCTTGTATTTAAGGTAATGGGCAAAATGTTTGCGCTTATTGGTCTTGAACGAATGCCACTGAGCATCAATCTTAAATGCCAACCGGAATGGGCTGAGGAGTTGCGAGAAAAGTACTCTGAAATTACGCCTGGTTACCATATGAATAAAGTACATTGGAATACTGTGTTGTTGGAAGGTTCTTTGGAGATTGGATTTATTCAAAACCTCATTGATCATTCTTATGAATTGGTGGTCAAAAGTTTGCCCAAAAAAGTTCAAAGTGAGTTATATGCACAAGGAAGTTGAGTGGGATTATTGTATAGTTGGACAGGGAATTGCCGGGACGACATTAGCATGGAGTTTGCTCAAAGAGGGCTGTAAAGTTTTTGTTATTGATAATAGTTTTTTAGGAGCGTCTTCTTATTTAGCGGCGGGTATTGTAAATCCTATTACTGGTAGAAACTATGTAAGAAGTTGGAGGGTTCAAGAATTTCTGCCTGTCGCACAGAAAATGTATATAGAAATGGCTGCTGAATTGGGCCAATCTTTGCACAACGATGTCAATATGTTGCGCTGTCTTTATACTGTCGAAGATGAAAACAATTGGCATGCCCGAACAAATGATGAGTTGGTCGCTCATTTTATGATGCCTCAAGCAGATTATTCAGAGTTTAGTGGAAAGGTGGTACAACCTTTATCTTATGGCGAGTTGTGCGGTACTTTCCAGGTCAAAATGAAAGATATTATCACGCTTTTTAGACAAAAATGGATCAGTGAAGGCAGGTATTTGAAGGCTTCTTTTGAGTATGAAAAATTGAAAACTGAAAGCGATTTTTTCAATTATGAAAATATTAAATTTAAAAACATTATATTTTGTGAAGGCCATCAAGCATTAAAGAACCCATTTTTTCCCAATATAGGTTTGCGTCCATCAAAAGGAGAAGTATTGTTTGTGCGTATTGAAGGAGCACCTTTCACCAAAATGTATAAAGATGGTGTTTTTATTGTTCAATATGATAATGATGTCTATTGGGTGGGTGGTGGTTACGAAAACAATCCCATCGATGATCAGCCTTCAGAGAAAGGGTATCAAAACTTAGAAAAAGAACTCAAAAGAATTCTAAAAATTGACTATACAATTCTGTCGCACAAAGCAGCTATCAGGCCTACAATGAGTAATAGAAGGCCGATCATGCAGCAACATCAGAATCATCCTAACATGTATATCTACAATGGTTTGGGTACTAAAGGAGCTAGTATGGCGCCCTTTTTTAGTCAACAATTGACCAGGTATTTGCTTTATGGCCTATCCGAAGACCTTGTGATAGGCGCATAGGATTAAGATTCAATTAGCTTTTTTTACGAAATTGTAATAAGAATTACTCTTTCAAAAGCTATATGCAAACAAAGGTGAGATAAAAGTTATTTTAAAAACTTATCTTTTATTTTACTCCACTCTGGTAATTTTTTGTAATGCCATTTGTGAAGCAATACCCCATTTTTCCACAACATAATACCCGGGTTGGATCTAATCATTGTTTTAATGAGTTTCTCATCTGCTGTGAGATAAGTGGCTTCTATACCGGTGGCTTTTGCAAGTGATTGCGCTTTGTCGTCATCAATACCCGATATTACAAAAGACATTTTCACCTTATCTTTGGCCGCCTCTAACTGTAATGGCAAGATGACATCTCTTAAAATTTGAATAAAAGATTCATCCCATTTTACATTGTAAATTTTGACTTCCTTTTGATTAATTTCTTTGACTGTCTTGAAGACCTGAACACTGTCTTTGAATCCTTCCACCAATACAGTATCTAAATTAAAAATTGTATCACTCACCATTTGTGTAGCAGGTGTTACACTATATTTGGCTTTATAGATAGGAATCATGATGTGAGCCTCTGGATTTTTGAGATAAATATTTTCCATTTCTTCACCTTCAAATGTAGTGATAGAAAAGTCACTGATCTTGGTTGAGGGTATTGCTGCCTCTGTTTTTATTTGTTCAATGGTTTCATATTCATCCGTCAAAGCAGCCAAATTCTTGAGATATTCGTCGTAAGAAAACTCTTTGATTTCACCAGATTTTTTGTGTCTCATCTTCATGGCTACCACTTTTACGGCATTTGCGGCTGCTCTTTCATTTTGTTGTATTTGGGCGATGTCAGCGCCATTTCTAAATGGTCTAAAGTCCACATGAGGTTCGTTCCAATGAAAGTTATATATACAATATACGATTAAAAAGATAGTAGTAATGAAACCAATAACATTTCTTGTAGAAGAGTTGAAAAACTGATGCATATCCTTATATCTCCATATGAAAAAAAAGGCTGGAATCATAAGGAAAATATCTTTGTAAAATGAAACTTTGGGTTCAAGTAATATGAAATCACCAAAACATCCACAGTCTGTTACTCTCATATTTTTTGAATCGTAGGCCACCCATTCAGAGAAAGAAAAGAAGTTTTGATCGCCAGGTACATATCCAGTAAGGTAAGTAAATCCTGTTAATACAGTAAAAAACAAAACTAATAGGAAAAACATCCAGGCTGTCAACTTGGGTTTGTCGCCCAAAATGAGCATTATGCCTAAAACTATCTCAAATATTATCATGAATATAGCAAATGCGGTTGAATATTCCGAGAAAAATGGAAAAATAGGGGCTAAGAAATTCATGGCAGTTCCTGAAAATGTGACATAGAACTCCGCAAAATAATCTTCCATTTTGAAAGCTGTACCTAAGGGGTCAACAGCTTTGACCCAACCTGAAAAGATAAAAAGTAAGCCCGCAAAATTTTGAGCAAAACTCATCACAATAGATTTAGCGCCTTTGTTGATGAATAGTGTAAAAACAGTCAACACTAAAGCAGCTATCGCGATATATGTAAGTAAAGTTATTATTGTCATTGTTATGATTTATTGATTCGAAATTCGTCCTATATTAATTCAAACAGAAATTTTTGTCAGTTGTTGTTTTTATATCCTTTATAAAATACTAAAGTATGTAAAATCAATGTTAATGTCTCGTCCTTTTTGGATATTTGCGGTTAAAATTTTAACTATATTAAATTCAATTGGGCCAAATATTGTTCAATGTATTTGTCTTTTTCTTTGTTTTTGTATTGCATGATAAATCTTGGATGTTCAAGGGGGATAATTTTATCAAAAAAATGGTGTTCTTGATTGAGTTTTGTTAAATATTTAAAATTTTTGCCAGTTCCTAAACAAAACGCTATATCGTTGCGGCGCGCAATTCCTATTTGTGCTTTGATATTATTTAATATAAAGTCTTCTACACTAAGTGTCAATTCTTTAGAATCATAATAATTGTAATTGATTTTTTTGCCCTTTGATTCAATCACGAATCCCAAAGGACAGACCGAGTTGATGTAGAAATTTTTATAGAACAATTCAGCTCCGCCATAGGCATTTATCACATCATAAATAAACACGGAAGAGGGTTCGTGTGTGCTGAATTGAGTGGTTTCTATTCCACAATTTTGTGAGAGTCTTTTAGTATCCGTAAATGGAATTCCAGTAGCTCCGGCACCAAGTCTTCCCGGGTTAATGCCAAATATAAGTACTCTATCATCGAAGTCATTATAATATTTTTTGTAAAATGTTTCAATGATATTTTTTATTTCACCGCCTTCCTCAAATGGATTGAGTAGTTGAATATTATCAGGCAATTGACCATTGAATTTTAAATTGTAATGATATTCTAATATTTTATGGGCTTGAGTCATATTGTTTAAATTTTGAAAATGCAACTAAGAAGGTATAGTAACAAACTCTTTTTGTTTTTTGAAGGTGTAGAGTTTTTATCTGGGGTTTTCATTATAAATCTTGACTATGTCATTCAGTGATTTCCTTGTGAGGTCAGGAACAACTGTGTTTTCTGCCGGAAACCCTACGGGGAGCAACAAAAAAGGTCTTTCGTTTTCTGGCCTTTGAAGTATGTTTTGAAGGAAATTCATTGGACTCGGCGTATGTGTCAAAGTTACCAATCCAGCTTGATGTATTGCCGAAATCAAGAAACCAGCTGCAATCCCCACAGACTCATTGACATAATAATTTTTTGATTTTGACCCATCTTCCAGAATATCATAAGCTTTTTTGAATAGGATGATCAAAGCAGGAGCAGTGGTTAAGAACTCCTTATGCCAATTTGTATCAAATTTTTCTAAGTCTTTGAGCCATTCATCAGACATTCTTCCATGATAGTTTTCGTATTCTTCTTTTTCCGCGGCTTCTCTTATTTGTTTTTTAATATTTTTGTCAGTGACAATACAAAATGTCCAAGGTTGTTTGTGCGCACCAGAAGGAGCCGTACCTGCTATTTTTATTAAATTTTCTATGATATGTAAAGGCACGTCTTCTTCTGAAAAAAAACGAATAGATCTTCTGTTTTTGATATTTTCATATAGTCCTTGTACTCTTTTTTCTATTTCTTCTAAAGTGGGTTTATTATATTCAAAATGTATAAAACTATTTTCATTCATGACGCACTGAAATTTTATTACCATGTTAAAAAAAACAAATGAAACTTTGTTTAAGAAAATTGTTGTATAAATTTAAGATTATTATCTTTGCATAATTAAAGTAAGTTTATGATCAAAAAAAAAGTAGTTGTTTTGTCGGGCGCTGGTATCAGTGCAGAAAGTGGTATTAGTACTTTCAGAGATGCCGACGGACTTTGGGAAGGACATGATGTTATGGCCGTTGCTTCTCCAGAAGGTTGGAACAGAAATCCTGAATTGGTGCTAGATTTTTACAATCAAAGAAGGCGACAATTAAAAGAAGTAGAACCCAATGCGGCACATTATGCACTCAAAGAACTTGAAGAAAAATATGAAGTAGTCATTGTTACCCAAAATGTAGATAATCTGCATGAACGCGCGGGAAGTCGTAATGTAATCCATTTGCATGGAGAGCTCAATAAAGTGAGGAGCGAAAAAAATGAAGATTATGTCATTGAATGGACAGAAGATGTTCTTTGGGGGGATGTGTGTCCTTTGGGCGGACAATTGCGGCCTCATATTGTTTGGTTTGGGGAGATGGTACCTATGTTGGAAGTGGCAGCTCAGCATTGTTTTTCTGCTGAAATAATCATAATCATCGGTACGTCCATGCAAGTTTACCCTGCGGCGAGTCTTGTAACGTATGCTCCAAAGTTTGCACCAGTATATTACATTGACCCAAGGCCGGCAGTGTCACATGAATTGAACCGCCTTAAAAATTTAGAAATCATGGCTTTACCTGCTACCCTTGGGGCTGCGAATTTAGTGAATAAGTTATTGACCCAAATGGAATAATGGCTAGCCGGAGCTATAGTTTTGGCCCATTAATTGGTAAAAAGGCCTAACAAAATGTCGAGTTTCTTTCAAAATCCGAAGAGGAGTACCCAAAAAACTATAAAGTAATTAGTGTCATTTTGACGAAAAGGTATATATTTGCGCCCTTAAATAATAAAACAATTTTACAATGTTGACCAATAAAGATATTTTTGGCTATGATTTTGATAAAAAATACTCAAAACCCGTAGCTTATTTTTCTATGGAGTTTGCTATAGATCAAGCTTTAAAAACTTACAGTGGAGGCTTAGGTTTTTTGGCAGGCTCACACATGAGAAGTGCCCATGATTTGAAACAGAACCTTGTAGGAATAGGTATGTTATGGAAATATGGTTATTATGATCAGGTCAGGGCTATTTCGGGTGAAATGAAACCAGAATATATACAAAAATATTATTCATTCTTGACAGATACGGGTATAGTTTTTCCAGTGGAAGTGCATAGCGCTACAGTGTATGTCAAAGCCTATTTGTTGAAGCCTGAGGTTTTTCAGTCTGCGCCCATTTTTTTATTATCTACCGATATTGAGCAAAATGACGCTATTTCTCGTACCATTACCAATAGATTGTATGACAGTAATGAGTCCACTAGAATAGCTCAATCCATAGTCTTAGGTTTAGGAGGTGCTAAATTATTGGATATTATAGAGCGCAAAACTGAGATATACCACATGAATGAAGGACACGCTCTTCCACTGTGTTTCTATTTGTATTCTAAGTTTGGAAATCTCCAAAAAGTAAAGTCTCATGTAGTCTTTACAACACACACACCAGAAGAAGCTGGCAATGAGCAACATAGTTTTGAATTGCTTAAAAAGATGTCGTTTTTTAATGATATAAATGATGATGTGGTAAGAGAAATTACCGGATGTAATACCGACATGCTTAATTATACATTATCAGCATTGAGAATGGCTAAAATATCAAATGGTGTATCTCAAATGCATGGAGAAGTGGCAAGGGATATGTGGTCTAATAATGAAAATATTTGTGAAATAATGGCCATCACAAATTCTCAAAACAAAAGATATTGGAAAGACGATGTTTTGGAACAAGCGCTGAACGATAAGAATGATGAATTGTTTTTGGTGCGTAAAAAAGAAATGAAACGGCAGCTTTTCAAAGTGGTAGCTGACCAAACGGGTAAAATATTTGACGAAAATGTTCTTACACTTGTATGGGCTAGAAGATACGCGGGCTATAAAAGAGCCGACCTCATTACTAGAGATAAAGCACGATTCGAACGACTAGTCAATAATTCAAAAATGCCTATTCAAATCATTTGGGCCGGCAAACCTTATCCTGAAGATTATTCTGCCATCGATACTTTCAATTATCTCGTTAGAAGTGCACAAAAACACGCTAACGTTACTGTATTGACGGGATATGAGCTAGCATTGTCTGCATTACTCAAAAAGGGTTCTGATGTATGGCTTAATAATCCGCGGCTTTATAGAGAAGCTTCAGGAACGAGTGGTATGACAGCAGCTATGAATGCTTCTGTAAATTTCTCAATTCCTGATGGGTGGATACCAGAATTTTCAAAACATGGTGTCAATTCATTTTTGATAGAGCCCGCTGACAGAAATTTATCTATAGAGGAGCAAGATAGTGTGGAGGCAGATAGATTAATGGATGTTTTGGAAAATGAAATATTACCAACGTACTACAATAAGCCTGCTCAATGGATGAAAATAGTTAAAGCGAGTATGAAAGATGTGAGTCCTCAGTTTGATTCAGATAGAATGGCAAAAGAATATTACACTAAGTTGTTTGATATTGAAGTCAAAGAAATGGCCTAGTGTTCTGACTAGTTAAAGAACTAATTTAAGTTGAGAGCTATTTTTGAATATATCAAGGCAAGAACAACGTTCAGAAATCGTCGCAAACGATTTTAGTTGTGAACTGTGGCCTCCGTGGCACAGCTTATACATCCTAATTTAAATGTCCATCAACGCAGAGATATTCAAAAAGAGCCGTAAATTATTTAGTTCTTTATCTGGACAGAGCACTAGTAATGATATTTCTTTTTTTGAAATGATATTGTGGGTAGTAAGATTAAGTTCTCTACCCACACTTTTTTTATAAAAAGACCTTTATGATGTTTTTTATTAAAAATCCTCAATTAGATATTTTAAAATGAATAAGATTTTTAAATTTAAACAATTTGAGATTGAGCAAATTCAATCTGCTATGAAGGTCAATACTGACGGGATATTGTTAGGGTCTTGGGCCCAATTGGAGAATGCTACCCATGCGCTAGATATTGGCACAGGAACTGGTTTAATTGCCCTTATGTTGGCCCAAAGATCAGAAAATTTATCAGTAGATGCTATAGAAATTGATAGTCCATCCTATAAAGAAGCCCATCTGAATGTAATGAATAGCAAGTTTTCGGATAGAGTTTCGGTATTTCATGAATCCATCCAAAACTATTCAAAAATATGTACGAAACAATACGATTTAATAGTGAGTAATCCACCTTTTTTTACAGGAGGTACTATGTCAATTAATGAAAACAAAGCCAATGTTCGCCACACTGTAAAACTTTCTCATATAGATTTGCTCAATTCTGTTAAAAAATTGTTGTCTCAAAATGGTTTTTTTGATATCATATTACCCTATGTAGAAGGAATGCGTTTTATTGAAATTGCCCAACATTACAATTTATACCCTCATCAAATAGTGGAAGTCAAAAGTCGTAGTGAAAAACCCATTGAAAGATGTTTGATTCGTTTAGGTTTTATGAAAATAAGCAATATAAAAACATCAACATTAGTGCTTTCTCAAAGTCCAAAAGCCAATGATTTTAGTGCTGAATTTGTAGAATGGGTCAAAGACTTTTATATTTTTTTATAAAAATAATCTTTATTTACTTATTATGATTTTTATAAAATTTTATCAAACAATTAAAAATTAATCTTTTAATTAAATTTTAACTCATTCACTTTATTGTTGTGTTCTTATTCCTTTTTTGTTTGTCGTATTTAAGTTGTCTAACATATTTTATCTATCTGATATTTTGTTATACTTAGATAGTTTTTAGTGAGTATTTTATAATATAACACTGAATTTTTACGTATATTAGCCTATGAATAATGTTGGGTTTTGTTGGGCCATTTTTTTTATGTTCGTAAGCGGTGTTTCTTATGGACAAACCCATAAGCCATATAAAGAGCAGACATTATCATTTGTACTAGATTCATGTAGAGTGAAATTAAGCCCATACACAGTGTTGCCATCGTCTGTTTTTGTCACCATGGATTCGAGTACCATTGAAGACTATCAATTGATAAATAGTGTAATCGTTTTTGCGGATAGTTTGTGCAATATGTACAGAGGTGACACTATTAGCGTGAGGTATAGGACATTGGGTTATGATTTTGAAAAACCTTATTTCACCATCGATACTTCACAAATGACTTTCAAGGAGTTAATGATAGGTGGCTCATACGATTACAATCCTTTTGAAAACAAAAATCCCATAATCCAATCACAGGGTTTGGACTATCGAGGTAGTTTTTCGAGAGGCTTATCTATCGGAAACAACCAAAGTTTAGTTCCAAATTCCAATTTTGATATGCAATTATTGGGAGATTTGGGGAATGGACTCAAGGTTGTAGCAGCCATTTCTGATGACAATCTCCCCATTCAAGCGCAAGGAAATACACAGCAACTACAAGAATTTGATAAGGTTTTTATTCAAGTCAGTAAAGGAAAACATTCTGTAACAGCGGGAGATTATGAATTGCGCCGACCTGACGGGTATTTTATGAATTATTTTAAAAAGTTGAAAGGGGTTAGTGTCGCTTCTACTTTAGACATGAACAAAAATACTGAAATATACACCAAAGGTAGTTTTGCAATATCACGAGGTAAATTTGCGCGACAAAATATCCCTATTCGCGAGGGAAATCAAGGACCTTATAGATTGGTGGGTAACAATAATGAACGCTTTATTATTGTATTGGCGGGTACAGAAAAAGTGTTTTTTAATGGAATATTGCTCACTCGTGGCTTTGATTATGATTACGTGATTGATTATAATCGTGCAGAAATTTCTTTTTCACCTACACGTGTAGTGGCGCGCGATTCAAGGGTCATTATTGAGTTTGAATATACAGATGTGAGCTATTTACGGTCTATGTATGCTGCCGAAACCTCTATAATTGGCAAAAAATGGAAAGCGGGTATAAATCTTTATTCCGAACAAGACAGCAAGACATCTACTACTGATGTGGCTTTGGATACCTCAGACATTCGCATTATGGCTTTGAGTGGAGATGATTTTACGAAATCATCTAGAACGGGTATTAGAGCTTTAGACCCCTCCGTAGCTCAAGAACAAAACAGGATTTTATATGCTGGAGAACCTGACCCACTCAATCCACTTGATATTATACTGAGATTTACGACTAATCTAGACAGTGCCAAATATACAGCAGTTTTTTCTGAAGTGGGACCAGGTAAAGGAGATTATGAAATCGACACTCGCATCACTGCTAATTCACGTGTTTATAGATTTGTGGGCAAAAACCAAGGCTCATATGTACCCATTATTCGTCTCATACCACCCGAGCAAAGACAAATGCTCACAGCTAACGCTAAGTATAATTTTAATAAGAATACCTATATATTTGCTGAGACTGCACTAAGTTATTTAGACCTCAATAGATTTTCTACATTGGATAATTCCGATAATTTGGGTATGGCATCTCATATTGATTTGGGTCACCGTATTCGACTAGACACTGCTGGAAAATGGCAATTGTTAAGTTCAGTCAAATATGAATATGTCCATGAAAATTTTTCAGCTTTAAATCCTTTTAGACCCCCAGAATTTACAAGGGATTGGAATATCGAGTTGCTCAACGCCAAAGGCCACGAAAATTTATTAATGTCTCAATTTCAACTGCAACAAAAAAATGGCTGGAAAATTCAGTATGGCTTTAATAGTTATAATAAGTCACAGTTGTATAATGGTGGGAAGCATGAAGGAGTGATAGAATACAGAGATAAAAAGTGGAATTTTAGAGCTTTTACCAATTTTTTGCAATCTGAGTCAGAATTTTTGGATGAAAAGACCACTTTTTTAAGACCCAATGGCAATATTGAATATAAATTAGGGAAGTCAGGGCGCTGGTCTGTTGGATACGTTTTAGATGCCGAACGCAACATAGTCAAGTCGTTTACAACTGATACTTTAGGAAGGCGCAGTTTTGAGTATTATCATCACAAAGGTTTTATATCTAGTGATTTTAATAAAGATTTTGCGATGAGATGGGCTTATTCTGTTAGAGATGATTATTTTGCAAAAAATGAAAATTTACCACTAAGTTCAAAAGCTCATGAAATTGAGTGGGCTGGAAAATGGACAGCTTCGGTCAACTCTAACCTTGAGTGGAGTATGATTGGCCGGCAGTTGGATATATTTCAACCTGATCTTTTGCCCAATGATAGAGGGCAACGAACTTTGCTCGGGAAGTTAGATTATGTGTTTAGTGCACTCAATCAAGGTATCAAATCTACTACTTCATATAATACCAATTCGGGACAAGAGCCCAAAATTGAATATATTTTTCAACGTGTAGAAAATGGTCAAGGGGATTATAGATACATTGGTGACCCTGAAATTCCAAATCTTACGGTGATTCAAAATTTTGGATATGATCCTTCTAATCCAGCCTCAAACTACATACGACTCACATTAATTAATAATGAATTTATTCGCACCAATAATATTGAACTCAACCAAAACTTAACCATCGATCCTTCAAAATTTAAGAAAACTAAAGAAGGCGAAAAAACAAGTAAGTCTTACAAGTTTATTTCAAAATTTTCTACACTTTCTACCGTTAGGATATCAAAAAAGCAAATGGATGATTCTGCCGCGCCGTTGATTTCTTTTGTTGATTTTTCCTTGAACGACACATCTCTTGTGGCCTATACTTCATTAAACAATCATACGCTATTTTTTAACAGGGGGAATGTCAAATATGATATTCAAATTGGGCGAAGAGATCAACAAAATAGAATGGTGCAAGTTTCAGGCAGTGAAGATCGTGGCTTGATTGAAGCCTTTTTTAGATCACGCTGGAGTTTGTTCAATAGGGTAGATGCCTTCATTATAGTAGAACAAGGAAATAAATCCTATGGGTCTGAAGTGCTGCCTGATAGAAATTTTGATATTTTGATTTACAGATTTAGACCAGAATTAAGTGTTAGACCTTCTCAAAATAGTAGAATTATGGTTAAATATTCTTATCAAGACAAAAAACAACTTCTATTAAATCAAGAAACTGCATTTTTACACGAATTTGCCATTGAATCATCTTTCAGGAAAGTCAATAAATATAGTCTTGACGGCAATTTTAGTTTTGTGAATATTAATTTTTCAGGTCGAAGCAATTCTCCTCTAGAGTTTGATATGTTGGATGGCCTCAGAAATGGTAGAAATTATTTGTGGAATATGATCTTTACTAAAAGATTGTCCAAATATCTTGATTTAACCATTAATTATGAGGGGCGTAAAACAGGAATTGTGCCTACTACTCACGTTGGCCGCGCGCAAATAAAAGCTACTTTCTAACTGATGTGCCTGACTGAGCCATGTTTAAACCAGCAATATATCCTCCAGTCCAAGCCGCTTGAAAATTGAATCCTCCAGTGACTGCATCAATATTGAGAACTTCCCCTGCCATATATATTCCAGGATGTAATCTGCTTTCAAAGGTCTTAAAATTTATTTGGGATAATTCTACACCGCCAGCTGTTACAAACTCCTCTTTAAAGGTAGTTTTACCTGAAATATTAAAGCTGCATCGCTTGAGTTGTGAGACTATGGAGTTCATTTCTATTTTGGTAAGTGAAGCCCAGTTTTTTTCAGTATCGGTGATGACATCTTCTATGAGGTGTTTCCAAAGGCGTATAGATAGTCCAAAAAGGTTATTGGATAAAACTTTTTTCTTATTCATCACTTCACGCTGATTTCTTATATTGTCTTCACTGACATGCGGTATCCAATCTACTTCTATGTCAAAAATGTAATTTCTCTCAGCTAAAATTGTAGCACCCCATGCTGATGCTTTTAATATGGCTGGACCACTCAGACCCCAATGTGTTATGAGCAAGGGTCCATTTGTGACAATGTTTGTGTTTTTTATTTTGACCTCTGCGTCCGACACTACTATGCCCATCAACGCCGTTATGGGATTTTTAGGCATATTGAATGTAAATAGTGAAGGTACGGGAGGCACTATTTTATATCCTATCGTTTCGAGGATGGACCACATAGATGGAACAGAACCTGTTGCAATCATTAACTTTGTAGTTTCGTATGTTGTGTTGTCAGTTTGTAGAGTATATCCATTGGTGTCTTTTGGCAAAATTGACTTGACCTTCTGTGATGTTAAGATTTCGATGCCATATTTTTTGGATTCATTGAGGAAACACTGAATGAATACCTCCGAATCATTGGCAACAGGAAACATACATCCATCGGGTTCTGTATAAAGTTTTATGCCTCTACTTTCAAACCAGTCCACAGTATGTTGTGCGCCAAAAGTATGAAAAGGGCCTTTCAGCTCTTTATGTCCTCGGGGATAATATTGTGTGAGTTCTTTGGGGTCGAAACAGTGATGCGTTACATTACATCGTCCACCTCCAGAAATTTTTACTTTTTTTAAAACACCCTGACCTTGCTCAAGTATTGTGATTTTAAGATCGGGGTTGATAGTTTTGGCATTTATAGCTGCAAAAAAACCTGCTGCTCCTCCACCTATGATGATGATATCTCTTTTATCCACCATATTTTTTTATCGTTTGTTGAAGTTGAGATTTTACGGATGTTTGCCACTCTTCTTTTAATATACTCAGTAAAATACTGTCCCGTCTCTCTCCGTTGGGCCTATAAGTATGGCTTCTCATTATACCTTCTGTCACACATCCTATACTTTTCATGGCTTGGATGCTTCTCTGATTGTCGTTATCTGCTCTAAACTCCACTCGTTCTATATTTAATACTTCAAAAGCAAATTCAAGCATCAGAAATTTGCAGTTTTTGTTGAGGCCGGTGCCTTGAAATTCTTTACCATACCAAGTAAAACCCAATTGCAAAGTGGCATTCTCTATTTGAATATCGTAAAATCTCGTGCTACCTGCATGTTTTGCAATTTTTTTGTCAAATACAGTGAAGGCATATGTGTTTTTATTTTGACGTCCTTCTAAAGCTTTTTCGATATAAATATTCATATTTTCAGGTGAATGAGCTGGTATTAAAGAATACTCCCACAATTCCGGCTCTTGTTCTGCAAAATAAACTAAATGTTGGAAATCTTCCTTTTTTAAGGGTGTGAGAATAACTCTTTCGTTACTCAAAATATAATCATGACTAAAATCAATCATAGGCTGGAAGGTTTATTTAATGCGGCTTCTAAAATCATGTATAAGGCTGTGGATTTTACTTTATTGTTCCATTATTTATTACCTTTTAACAGATGAGTATTAAATTTGTTGGTCATGTTCTCTATTTTACAATTGCCAATGTTAATTAATTGTAAAAACTCATGAAACTAAATAAACTTTAAAACAATTTTAAGTTTCCTGAGTTTTGTGAACCATGAATTGGAAAGATAAGATATTACCTACGGTATTTGAGTTGTACATGAAGTACGGTATAAAGAGTATTTCAATGGATGATGTTTCTCGTGCATTGGGTATTTCAAAAAAATCTCTTTATGAAGTGATTGAAGGGAAAGATGAATTGGTGGAACAAATTGTAAATTTTCATATTGAAAATGAAAGAAAAGAAACGCAAGTAATTATTGAAAAATCATCCAATGCTATAGAAGCCATGTTTTTTACCACTCAACATGTATTAAAATATATGCGTAAGATGTCGCCATCACTATTATTTGATTTGAAAAAGTACTACCCAAAAGTTTGGGAGATTATAGAGAATTCCCATTTTGGTTATATTAAAGATGTGATCTATAACAACATGAAGAGAGGACAAGAAGAAGGACTTTACAGAAATGATTTTAACCCTGAAATCATTGCGAAGTTATATATTTCTAATGCTTTGACAGTGACAAATACTGAAATATTTCCTTTAGACAGATATGACAGAGTACAACTTTTTGAAGAATTAATAAATTATCACCTCCAAAGTATTACCACAAATGCAGGTAAGGAAACATTAAAAACATTAACATTAAAACAAATAGACTAATATGCAGCACAAACTTTTTATTTTGGGCCTTTTCATTTTGTGGACTTTCACAAGCATAGGCCAAAAAAGTTTTAGTGTAGATGAAGCTCAAGCTTATGCGATTGCTAATTCTATCGAAACTAAGAAAAACCAAATTAACAGTGTGGATGCTAATGCTAGAGTTAAGGAATTCAAATCTATTGGCATGCCTTCAGTCAATGCTTTTGTCAATTACCAATACTTTCCAGCTGTGCCGACCCAACCCTTACAAGACTTCATTGGTCCTAGTATTTATGGTGTACTTTTTGCCGAGGGTGTCATTCCCCAGAGAGATTTAGGGCCACCTGATGTATTTCAATTCACTTTCGTACTACCCAACCAATTGTCTGCCGGTATTGAAGCTAATCAATTACTATTTGATGGTTCTTATCTTTATGGTTTGAAAGCAGCTAAGTTTTATCGCGAATTGGTACAAAGAGAGTCTGACGTATCCGAATTCAATACAAAAAATCAAGTATTGAAAGCCTATGCTTCCATTTTGATAGCTGAAGAAAATAAAATAGTCATCAGTCAAAACATTACCAATATCAAAAAATCATTGGATGAATTCGAGGCCCTTTATAAAAACGGCTTTGCTGAGATGTTGGATGTTGAAAGATTAACTCTTTCCTATGACAATCTCAATAATGAACTCAATAAAATCGACCAACTCATACTATTGAGTAAAAATCTACTCAAATTTCAAATGAATTATCCTCTTGATGAAGATATTATTTTGACTGAAAATTTGAATGATTTGATATCAAAGTATCAGGTATTGTCGATATTGGATGAGGAGGAACTCTCTTTCAGCTCTCGACCAGAATATGGCGTAATAGAGACAGGACAAAAACTCAATGATTTGGATTATAAACGCACTAAAGCAGGATATCTGCCATCCGCCCGTGCTTTTGCTTCTGCTCAAGCCAATCTTTTGAGAAATAATCTTTTTGATAACGACGAAACAGGCTTCATACCTCAAGCTTTAGTGGGACTTTCTGTCAATATTCCTATTTATGACGGAGGTGACAAATCTGCTAAGCTACAACGCATCAAACTCAATCAAGAAAAAACAGAATATGACAAATATCAATTTGAACAGTCTGTGAGATTGCAAACACAAAATGCAAAGATACAATACAGCATGTCCCTGACCTCATTGGCCAATGGCAAAAAAGCTTTAGATATCAACCAATCTATTTACAACAAAACACTCATAAAATTTAAGGAAGGTATAGGGTCGAGTCTTGAAGTAACACAGGCTGAAAGTTCATTGCTCCAAGCACAAGCCGCCTACACCAATGCGTTGTATGACCAATTGAACGCCATTATTCAACTCAAAGAAGCCACAGGTTTATAAATATTTCATATCACAAATTAAAAAATCAAACATCATGTCAAAATATATATTATTTTTTATACCTTTTTTCTTTGTTGTGAGTTGTTCTGATAAGCCAGATACGACCACTTTAGAGGGCAAAAAGCAATATCTAGCTATCAAGAATAAAGAATTAATATCTTTACAAAAAGAAATAGATGAGCTTAAAGCGGCTATTTTGAAAGAAGAGCCTAAAAGGGAAAAAGCACCTGTTGCTGTCAATAGTTTGAACATTGAAAAATCTAATTTCACTAGATTTGTAGAGTTGCAAGGCGTTGTTTCCACTGATGCTGTTGCTAATGCTTCGAGTGAAATGGGTGGACGGATAGTAAGATTGTATGTCAAAGAAGGTCAAAATGTCAGTAAGGGACAACTCATCGCTTCTACTGATGCTGAAAGTATAGATTCTCAAAAAGCAGAGATTCAAAAAGCTTTGGACTTGGCTGTCGATGTTTATGAACGTCAAAAAAGGCTTTGGGAACAAAACATTGGCTCGGAAGTGCAATATCTTCAAGCTAAAAACAACAAAGAGCGATTGGAAAAAAGTATTCAATCCATCAATGTTCAGTCTAGAAAACGAAATATTTATGCTCCAATCAGCGGAACTATAGAAAGAGTAGTAACCAAAGAAGGTGAGTTAGCTGGACCTGGAGTTCCTATAGTTTCTATCATTAATACACGGGCTCTCAAAGTGGTAAGTGACGTTCCTGAAGCCTATCTGGGTAAAGTAAAAGTCGGAGACAATGTGTTGGTGAAATTTCCAGCTTTAAATGCAGAAGCAGCCTTAAAAGTGAACCTTTTAGGTACAAGTGTGGATCCTAGCAACAGAACTTTCAAAATGGAAATGAATATCAATAAAACTATAGCCAATTTGAAGCCCAATGTATTATCTGTCATGATGATAAAAGATTTAGAAATCAAAGACGTCATTGTGTTGCCGGTCGATGTCATTCAACAGGAAGTCTCTGGTAAAAAATATGTTTATCTAATTGAAAAATCATCTGAAAATAAAGTTATTGCTCGCAAACGTTATGTCACCACTGGTGATTCTGCTGATAATAAAATTGTAATTACAGAAGGACTTTCAGGTGGAGAAGTAATCGTAACGGATGGCGCACGAAATATAACAGAAGACCAACCTTTAATTTTGCAATAAAGTTTAAAAAATAAAAAATCCATGGAGGATAATAATAAAAAATATAAGTCTTTTGGACTCACCAATCTGTCTTTAGAAAACTCGACAAGTGTTTTACTTATCATGGGAATGATATTTCTTTTGGGGTTTTTGGCTTATACAAGTATGCCTAAAGAACAATTTCCTGAGGCGTCTTTGCCCACAGCATATGTTAATACCCCATATTTTGGGAATTCAGCCGAAGAAATTGAAAATCTTATCACACGTCCTTTAGAAAAGCAATTGGAGAATATAGCAGGTATCAAAGATGTTACTTCCAATTCTATACAAGATTTTTCTGTGATTGTAGCACAATTTGAAGCCGACCAAGACAATGAAGTGGTCATCAGGAAGGTGAAAGATGCGGTAGAAAAAGCAAAAATGGACTTGCCGGATGACTTGAAAGAAGATCCGTCAGTATTGGAGATCAACTTTTCTGAAATACCCATTATGACGATCAATATTTCTGGAGATTATTCTAACGATGAGTTGAAAAAATATGCTGAATTGGTTCAAGACCGTGTAGAAAATGTGAAGCAAGTCTCTAAAGTAGATTTAAAAGGATCTTTGAATAGGGAAGTAAAGATTGATGTTGATTTATTTAAGATGCAATCATTGCAAGTTTCTTTTGGTGATATCCAGAATGCGATATCTTCAGAAAATATCACTATGTCGGGCGGCGAACTTATTAATGACGATTTTCGAAGAAATGTTAGGATAGTGGGACAATTTGATGATGTCAAACAAATAGAAAATTTGATTGTCAAATCAGAAAATCAGCGACCTATATTTTTGAAAGATATTGCTCAAGTAGAGTACGGATATAAGGCGAGAGAAAGTTATTCACGCGCTGATGGTAAGCCTGTAATTTCATTGGATGTTATCAAAAGGAAAGGTCAAAATTTACTTGAAGCGGCTGATATTATCAAACAAGAAGTAGAAGAAGCGCGTCAAGACTTACCTGATAACCTCACCGTTAGTTTTTTCAATGACCAATCGGTCAATACCAAGAATGAAGTAGCCAATCTAGAAAATAGTATTATATTTGGAGTTATTTTAGTGGTACTTGTTCTACTTTTCTTCTTAGGATTGAGAAATGCATCTTTTGTAGGATTGGCAATTCCACTTTCTATGTTGTTGGGTATTTTGATACTTAATACTATGGGTATTACATTGAATATTGTTGTACTTTTTGCACTAATTTTGGCTTTGGGTATGTTGGTGGATAATGCCATAGTTGCAGTGGAAAATATTTATCGCTACATGCAAAATGGATACAGCCCCTTACAAGCTGCAAAGTATGGCGTAGGCGAAATAGCCGTTCCTATTATTGCTTCTACGGCCACTACATTAGCGGCTTTTCTTCCTTTAGGTTTTTGGCCAGGAATTATGGGGGAATTTATGAAGTACTTCCCCATTACCTTAATCATAGTATTGTGTTCATCACTTTTTGTAGCATTGGTTATTACACCAGTTTTGACCAATAGGTATATGAAAATCACTGAAAGAGTGACTGACCCTGAGCTTAAAAAAGTAAAACTAAGACGTATCCTAAAATTGAGTTTATTGATGTTATTGATTGGACTATTTGGGCACATAATAAGTCAGGGTTGGTTAAGAAACTTGATGTTAATATCTATTGTTATTTCTTTGCTTAATTACTTTTTTCTTATTCCCGCTTCCTTTGTTTTTCAGGAAAGGTTCTTGCCATGGTTAGAGAAAAAATATGATGGTTTTATCAATTTTTCTCTCAAATATCCGTTCAGAATGATATTTGCAAATTTGGGTTTCTTTGTACTGTCGTTGATTCTTTTTGCCATCACTAAGCCAGAAGTGACGTTTTTTCCAGATGCAGATCCCATTTATATCAACGCTTTTGTCGAATTGCCTATGGGAGCCGATATTGAAGCCACCAATAAAATCACCTTAGATATAGAAAAAAGGTTGGATAGTCTTCTTAAAGACAAAAGACATGTAGTAGAAGCCGTCTTGACTCAAATCGGTGAAAACACATCAGACCCTAATTCGCCTCCTGAACCAGGCGTAACACCACACAAAGCTCGAATCACTGTTTCTTTTGTAAAGTTTGATGAAAGAGGTGATATATCTTCAAAAGACATTATGGATGAGATAAGAAATGAAGTCAAAGGATATCCTGGTGTGGAAGTTTCTATAGACCAAAATGCCAATGGACCACCCGCTGGAAAACCCATCAATTTGGAAATTAGAGGTGACGATATTAAGACTTTGTTGACGCTATCGGAGGATGTTAAAAAACATTTGGAAGCTTTGGGTATTCCAGGTATTGAAGAATTGAAATCAGATATAAAGCTGGGGAAACCAGAATTACTCATCAATATCAATAGGGAAGCCGCTCGTAGGTACGAACTCTCCACATACAGTATTGCTAATACAATTAGGACTGCGATTTTTGGACAAGAAGTATCAAAATACAAGGAAGGGGAGGACGAATATCCCATCATGGTAAGACTAGACGAAATGAGTAGAAATGATATCAATACCTTGATGAATCAAAAAATTACTTTTAGAAATCCAGCTAATGGTCAAATAGTCCAAGTACCTATTTCATCGGTGGCAGATATAGAGTATTCCTCTTCATACAATGCTATTAAGAGAAAAAATTCTTCTCGAGTTTTAACGTTATATTCCAATGTTTTATCGGGTTATAACGCCAATGCCATAGTAGAACAGCTTAAAGATGGGATGAATAATTATTCTTTGCCCGACGGATTTTCATGGGAATTTACTGGTGAGCAACAGCAGCAAGCGGAAGATATGGGCTTTTTGACAAGTGCTTTTATGATTGCCGTATTTCTAATATTTTTAATATTAGTTTCACAATTCAATTCTCTTTCTATTCCTCTCATCGTAATAGCGTCTGTCGGATTTAGTTTGATTGGTGTTTTCTTAGGATATAGTTTGACTGGGACCACTATTTCTGTTATCTTTTCGGGAGTGGGTATCATTTCTTTAGCTGGAGTAGTGGTGAATAATGCCATAGTTCTTTTGGATTATATTATGTTGGAGAAAAAGCGATTAGTAGAGGAGCAGGGGTTAGCACATATGGACTATCTTTCTAGAAACGATGTGTTTGACATTATTGTCAAGGCCGGTTCGGTGAGATTAAGACCTGTACTTTTGACAGCGATTACTACAGTTTTAGGCTTAATTCCTTTAGCGGTGGGAATGAATGTCAACTTTTTTAGTTTTATAGCTCGATGGGATGCGGAATTTTTTATTGGTGGTGATAATACAGCCATATGGGGTCCGATGGCATGGACGGTTATTTATGGATTGGTATTTGCAACCTTCTTGACACTCATCGTAGTTCCAGTGATGTATTGGTTGAGATATAGGCTCAAAATGCGTGTAAAATATGGAAAGTCAAGATATAATCCAGCGGAATTTTTGAAATGATTTTTTGTTCAATTTGGCCAGTAGCATAATTTTACTGTGTTAACTTAAATTTGTTAGCCTAGATTTTTTCAAAATTTTGCTAATATCAGGTTTCTCAGTCGCT
>CAZBCV010000003.1:0-39504 GCA_964490495.1 uncultured Aureispira sp.
CTGGTGTATTGCCATTGGCCAATTCCATAAAGTATTCTGTAATTGATCCTTTAATGACACCGCCAAGCTGCACATTGCGTCTGAAATCTGCAATGCGAGAAAAGCCTATGGAGAAAACAGAGGAAGTTAATGTAGTATTAGGATCTGAAGCAATCACAAAACCTATATTGTCCAAGCCTATTTTTAGCCCGTTATCTTTCATTATATTTCTAGCATCTTGTTGGAAATAGGCATCAGAATTGTGAAACATTAAGGAAGGTGTTAATGTAAATTCAGATTTTCTGTAATCCGCCATACCAGCTGGATTGATATTGAGAACGCTAAAATCTCCTCCCATGGCTCCCATTGAGCTACCTACACCTACACTTCTGGCAGAGCCTAAATTGTCTATGGCTGACCAACGAACCACATCATTGATGTTTTGTGCTAATAGCATATTGACCAAAAAAAATATAAGGGTTGATAAAATATACTTCATATTTTTGATATTTTAATTTTTATAAATATTTCGGAATTTAAGAATAAAATTACCTGGATTTGTTTTAAGTTATAAATGAATTGAGTCTGTTGTTAAAAAGAAAGGCTGATGCATACGTATATGTCAGCCTTTACTATACTTTAACAAATTACCTAATTTTTATTAACCGCCTCTTCTTGAGCCAGATGAACTTCTTGATGAGCCTCCGCTGGAAGAACTCCTGCTTGAAGATCCAGAATTCATACTTCCAGAAGAACTTCTGCTTGATCCAGAGTTAAAACTTCCAGAAGAACTTCTACTTGAAGACCCAGAATTGAAACCACTGTTACTTCTAGAAGAACTACCACTTGAAGAACTTCTGCTTGGTGAATCATAACTTCTGCTACTTCCACTTGAGCTATTACTTCTTGAAGGTGTTGAGTCCACGCTTCTCGTCGCACGGCTTGTAGGTGGAGTTGCTCTTTCAACACTTCTTTCTGTCCTAGTCGGGGCAGTAGATGGTGTTGTGGCTCTTCTACTCTCGTTACTTCTTTCCTCTCTCACTCTTGATGTTCTATTGCTAGAACTATTTGAGTCAGTATCTTCATATATTCTCGACCTTGAAGTGCGTCTAGTGTCTTCTGTGGTATTGATATCCCCTCTATAATTCCTACTGTCACTAGTTCTTCGCGAACTCACTTCGGGATTATTAGCATCTACAGTTTGGGGTGTTTCTTTTTGATCATCTCCAACTGTTCTTTTAGGAGAATTATCTCTTCCTCTTGTGGAAGTTGTCAAAGACCCGTCTCTTCTGCTACCGTAAACTCTATTTGAGTTGTTAGTACTGTTATTATTATTATTAAAGTTATTATTATTGACCCAAACATTATTATTATAGAATACGTTGTTGCCATAAAAGCCATTGTTGAAGCCCATAGGTGGACATGAATTCCATGAGTTCCAGCTATTGAAACCATATGGGTTGCCCCAGGAATTCCATCCCATCATGACTGGTCTATTCCAACCCCAACCTGAGTTCCAGTTGTTGAAACCATAAGGGTTGCCCCAAGAATTCCAACCCATACCCATGCCTCTGTTCCATCTCCAAGAGTTCCATCCGTGCATCACCACAATATTTACACTTGCAGGATTCATAAAAGGATCATGGTAAAAGTCATCGTACCACCAATCGTCAAAAGAGTTAACATGAACTCTTCTTGCTGCGGGACTGTGGAATCTGCGTATTCTACTAGAATAGGCATACTCGTCATAGTTGTCATACTCGTCGTAGTCATATACGGCCTCCTCAGAAGAAGCGGCTCTATTGTCAGTCTCGGTATAATCATTATAAGTATAATTATTTTGAGAAACTTTTTTGACTTTAACGGTTGTAATCCTGTCTTTTGTAGGATTGAAATACAAGTCATCGTGCTGTGCATTGACACTAAATGATGCAAGGACTAAGACCCATAATGTGTGTAAAAAAATTCGTGTTCTCATGGCTAAAATATTTAAAAAAATTAAAAAATTTTTATTCAATTGATATTTCTTATCTGAATTCGACCGCAAATTACTACTTTTGTGCGAATTTTCAAGTTAAAATGAACTTAAAATTTCGGTACAAAAGTGTTAAAGTTTGAAAATCGCTTCATTTTTAACAATTTCACTATAAATACGTATAGAAATCATATAAGTTTAACTTGCGATATAAATTAATTTTATTTTAACAATAATAAAGTATTCCTAATAAAATTTTTATGGCAAAGGAAATAACGAGCAGAGAGGAGAATTATTCTCAATGGTACAACGACATAGTAAAAAAAGCAGGATTGGCAGATAATTCTGCAGTTCGTGGCTGTATGGTCATCAAGCCCTATGGTTATGCAATCTGGGAAAAGATGAGAGACCAATTGGATAAAATGTTTAAAGACACAGGCCATGTCAATGCGTATTTTCCACTTTTTGTACCCAAGAGTCTATTTGAAGCTGAAGAGAAAAATGCAGAAGGATTTGCAAAAGAATGTGCCATAGTTACGCATTATAGACTTAAAAATGATCCAGATAATAAAGGAAAACTTATGGTAGATCCTGAGGCTAAACTGGAGGAAGAGTTGATAGTAAGACCGACGAGTGAGGCTATTATTTGGAATACTTATCGTGATTGGATTCAATCCTATAGAGATTTGCCTTTGCTTATCAATCAATGGGCTAATGTGGTAAGATGGGAGATGCGAACACGTCCTTTTTTGCGTACTGCTGAGTTTTTGTGGCAAGAGGGGCACACGGCACATGCTACCAAAGAAGAAGCCATAGGAGAAGCTCGTAAAATGCATGATGTATATGAAGAGTTTGCAGAAAAATTTATGGCTATGCCCGTAATAAAAGGATATAAGACAGAAAATGAAAGGTTTGCAGGCGCTGACGATACATATACTATAGAAGCGCTTATGCAAGATGGTAAAGCATTGCAGGCTGGAACCTCACACTTTTTGGGCCAAAACTTTGCAAAAGCTTTTGACGTAACTTTTAGCAATGATAAAAATGAGAATGAATATGTTTGGGCGACTTCATGGGGTGTATCCACTCGGTTAATAGGCGGCCTCATTATGACCCACTCAGACGATGAAGGATTGGTTTTACCGCCTCGTTTGGCACCTATTCAAGTAGTGATAGTACCGATACCGAAGCCCGATGAAAGGCTTTTGGCAAAAGCTGAGGAAATAAGTGAAGCACTCCGTTCGTTAGGTATCTCTGTCAAAATTGATATTGATGAAACCAAAAGACCAGGATTCAAATTTGCAGAATACGAAATGAAAGGTGTTCCTGTAAGATTGGGACTGGGAAATAGAGATTTGGACAACAATACCATTGAAGTAGCACGTCGCGATACAAAAGAAAAAGTTTCTATAAGTTTAGATATTGTCGTGGCTTATGTAGAAGAATTGTTGGAAGATATTCAAGACAACTTGCTCAAAAGGGCAATGAAATATCGAGAAAACCATACCACATATGTTGATACTTTTGAAGAGTTTAAAGAAGTATTAGAAGCCAAAGGCGGCTTTTTGATGTGTCATTGGGACGGAACATCCGAAACAGAAGAAAAAATAAAAGAAGAAACCAAAGCTACCATAAGATGTATTCCTATTGATAGCTCTGTAGAAGAAGGCAAATGTGTGTATTCGGGACAACCTTCTTCCCGTAGAGTTGTTTTTGCAAAAGCTTATTAATACAAATTTAAAATAAATTTATCAATTATGTCATTTGAAATAGAAGGTGTTTTACACAAAAAATATGAAATTGAAAGCAAGTCTGCATCATTTCAAGCGCGCGAATTTGTTATCACAACTGATGGTACTTATCCACAGTTTATTAAATTTCAACTCACGCAAGATAAGTGTAGTTTATTAGACAGCTACAATGAAGGCGAGAAAGTGAAAGTTTATTTTGACTTGCGCGGGCGTGAGTGGCAAGATAAGTATTTTACTAACCTCAACGCATGGAAGATGGAAAAGGGTCAAGCTGGAAACATAGCAGAAATATCCGACAATTCTTTTCCACCGCCACCGCCACCACCAGCAGGTTTAGATCCATGGGAAAATAATGGTGGTGCTCAGGACGTTGATGACTTACCATTCTAATGATATCATAATGGCCTACAGAAAGTTAAAAAAGTATAGGACTAAACAGGACTATATTAGGATATTTTACAAAAAATTCAAAATAGCCATATGGTTCTTTTTAGCTATATTTTTGATATGGGTATGGCAAAACAGAGTGTATATTTTCGATTATTTTAGGACTTTTTTTTATTAAAAACAAAATTTATAATTCCTTTTAGTATGAATCATTTTTTTTCTTTGGTATTATTCTTAGCAATATCCTTTTCAGCCTGGACGCAAGACAATCCTTCCACCTCACATGTATGGGGAGATGAGGCCTTTAGAGTAGTGGAACAAATGCCTCGGTTTCCAGGTTACGTCTTAAATTCCAAAGGCGAAATTAAATATTATTGTGAAGATTTAGGAACTAATGAAGATATAAAAAAGTGTAGTGATATGAGTATGTTAGAATGGATAAATGAAAATCTGGAATATCCGAAAGAAGCCATAAAAAATGATACTGAAGGAACAGTTGTTATTCAATTTATTGTCGAAAAAGATGGGTCTATCACAGGCTCAAAAATCGTTCGTGATATTGGCTATGGATGTGGCGAAGCAGCTAAAGCAACGATAGATAAAATGAATGAAATGGAGAAGAAGTGGACACCTGGACTACAAAGAGGGCAGCTCGTGAGAGTTTTATTTACCTTGCCTGTGAAATTTAAGTTGTAGTAAGATATTTGATCTTTATTAAAAAATAAGTCAAAAAGCTTTATGACGCGAATATTCAAAGTTTTTTTAATTTTAATACCGAGTGTCTTGGTCATGGGATGTAAGTATTCTCAGAAGGAGACGTCATATGACCATGTATATCCTCACTATCACACTCAATATGCTGATATGCAAAGTGTCAATTCTAAAAACAATGTCATCACTACTGTAGTCAAAGATACTACAAATACTGATTTTAGAATAGACCACTTATCAAAAAATACTATCTCTGTTATAAAATTGTGGGCAACATGGTGTTCGCCCTGTATAGAGTCCATGCCAGAATTTCAAAGTCTAAAAGAGGAATATCAATCCCATAAAAACATACGTTTTTTTACGGTTGCAATTGATGATAGTTTTGAACATTGGAAAAGGATGATCGCTAAAAGAGATTGGAAAGTTGATCATTATTGGGCTGAACACAATGAAAAAAGCCAAATTTACCAACTAAGTTATGAATTATCGGATAGTTTGGTTGTAGTTACTCTTCCCAATTACATTATCTTAGGAGAAAGTGGAAAACTCAAAGAAAATATAGTGACCAATGGGCAAACAAAAAAATATTTAAAAGAAGTCGTAAAAAAGCTTGCTAAATAGATGTGTCCATAGGATGTATTTTTTTTTGGGTAAATAGATTCAACGAAAGTAATATAAATAAAAATGGCCATCTTCCCCAAGATGGCCATTTTAATTAACCCATGAACATACCAAAACTAAAACTTGTAAAAATTAGATTATGAAAGTAAATCTCTCACCATTTATTTTCATAAATCTACACATTTAATAACCCAAAACTCAATTTTATTTTTTGTGGCTTATCTTTTATAAGCTCTTTTATTCCTTATTATGACACAAAGATACGACCACTCAGTTATCATGACAAAATACAAAATTATGCCATTATAACATATGAAATATTATAATGGATAAATTGCTATAAATCATTACTTATTGTAATGAAGTCCCGCTTTTCCCTGAATTCCACCCGTATGAAGGTATAATATTTTTTTATTTTTAGGGAAATTTTCCTTATTCAATATGTTGATTAGGCCCATCATGGCTTTACCATTATAGACATGGTCAAGCGGTATTTGTGTTTTTTGCTCAAAATCTTGAATAAATTCTAATAACTCTGTATCATATTTTGCATATCCACCTCTATGATAATCTGTAAATACACTGAGTCGATGTTGGTTTTTATTTTGGGCGAGTGCAAGAATTTCATTGTAAAGATGATGGCTTTTGAGTGCTGAGATCGCCCACACATCTGAATGAAGTCTTGTATGTGAGAGCAAACCTGCGGATGTGCCACCAGTGCCTGCTGCTAAGACAATAATATCATACTGTGACTGGTTTTTCACTATTTCATCTATGATTTCACTGACCCCTTGAAGTGCTAAGGCATTGGTTCCTCCTTCTGGGATGATTATTGGGGTATCAAGGTTTTTTAAATATTCTTGGACTGTTGGGCTGTTTTCTTTAAGCCTGTATTCAGTTCTGGATAGTGGGATTAGCTCCATTCCTTTGCTATGACAAAAACTTAATGTTGGGTTTTCTATGTCTATTTCACCTCGAATAAATCCTACGCAGGGTATGTGAAGACAAGAACAAGCCGCAGCCAATGCATGGATATGATTTGAAAATGCACCTCCAAACGACACAATGATGGGAGAACTGTTTTTAGAGAATGATGCTAAATTATATTTGAGCTTTCTCCATTTATTGCCTGATATTAGAGGATGTATCAAGTCGTCTCGTTTGATATAGACTTGTGCTTCGCTTTGAGTCCAGGGTGACAAGTCTAGATGATGGACTTCACTGGGTAAATTATGAGAAAGTATATCTAGAGGGCTGGATATCATATATGTCTTACCCTTATCAAAACTGAAATTCCGTGTCCAGGATTACTGTCATAATGAAGTTGGCCGTGCAAATATTGCACCCTTGATTTTATATTTTCTAAACCCATCCCTAATTTTTCTTTGTTTTCAAGGACAAAACCTACGCCATCATCTTCATATTGAATAACGAGTTCGTCATCTTCTGTGTTTATTTGGATAAGTATTTCATTAGCTTCGGCGTGTTTAATGCTATTGTTCAAGAGCTCTTGAATGATTCTATAAATTGATAAAGCCACTATTTTATCAATTTTTTCAGGTATTTCATAGTACTGAAAATCTATCTCTGGGGCATTGTCGCCTTCAAATCTATTAATAAGGTCTTTTACTGCACGAACCAATCCGAACTCACTCAAAGCACTGGGTTGTAAATTTCGTGAAATGGTGCGAACTTCATTGACGGCATCATCAAGCAACGCATAAGCCTTTTTATATTCTTTTTGATGGGATATTTGTTCATTTTTGTTAATGACTTGATCGAATTGTAGCTTGATGGTACTGATAAGGCCACCCAAACTATCATGAAGATCTTTGGCCACTCTTTCACGTTCTATCTCTTGGCCTTCAATCATCGAACGCATATTACTAATTTTGATATTATCTTCTAACTCTCTGATTTTTTGTTGGTTGATTTCTTCTCTTTGTTCATTGATGATTTTATTTGTTTTAATTCTTTGGTCGTAGAATTTTACAATAAAATATAAGGACAGTAATACTACAAAAAGTCCGATAGCCAAGATATACAAAGTCCGTCTTTGTGCCACATTTTTCGCTATTTCGTAGTCCTTTTCTATTTTTAAAAGTTCAATGCTGGTTTGTTTTTCTTTGGCCCCATATTTCATAGCTAAATTAGCCGCTGATTCATATCGAGTTTTGTTGGCTAGACTATCATTGAGCACGGTAAATTCCTGTAAGTAGAAGTGTGCTTCACGATAATTATCAAGTTTTTCATAAGTTTTAGACAATATTTCATAACCTTTTTTACGTAATTCATGGTAGGGTTTAGGGGGCAACAATTCTAAACTCTTTTTTATATATTTTTCAGCTTTTTGATAATCTTTTAGCAAATAATTGATATAACCGATATGGTATAGACTCTTTGTTGTAATTTCTATATCATTGAGAAGGGTGCCCCATTTGAACACTTCAAAAGCGCGAACGAGTGCTGTATCAAGGTTGTTACCCATTTCGTCAAGGTGAATTTTTTCAAACAATACATTGATAAACATAAGCGTATCCTTGTTTAAAATACTCATCTTTTCAGCTTCGTTGAAGTAGAATTCTGCTAGTTCATAATCTAATTTTTCTTTGTGTAAGTTGGCCATATCAAAATATATGGAACTTAAAGACAAATGATCTTGTGTTGTTTGATAATTTTCGATTAAATGGCTTAAGATTTGATTGGCTTCACTATAAAAACCTACTTTGATGTATCTGCGGGCAATGGCTTGATTGACTTGGTGAATGCCTTCATTGTTTTTAGCCACTTTAAAATAATCTAATGATCTTTTATAGTAGTCTAAAGATTTTCCAAAATCGGAGAAAATATCACCCTCATAATCTCCTAGTTTGAGATAGACCCATGCCAAAGTTGTTTGATCATTTTCATTTCGAGCAGTTTCCAATATTTGGCTTAATCGGCTGTAAGTGTATGTACTATCTTTTTTAAAAACTGTTTGACAATGGGTAGAAAAAGGTAAAAAATACAAAAAGCACAAAAAGACTATATTACTTAATGTTTTAGTGGAGAGAGAAAAATATAGTATCTTAGTCATATCTTATACTTTTATCATAATGTTTTTTTTGTCCAAATACCATGCCACACACCCAATAACCATGACCATAGTTAAAGCAAAAAGAAATGAACCCAAATAGTTTCCAAAAGTAGATTGATATATTGTTTTGTAAGTCCAGGCATATAAACTTTCGTTTTCTATTTTGATGCGCGATATGATTTTTGTCAAAAGGCCAGCCAATATAAATGTTGCTAACGGGTTTTGGCCAAATGCTTTAAAAATATATGTCCAACTTGCAAATTTATTTATGTCAATTATGATTATTAAAATGCTTAAGAATATCATCGCTAAGCCTGCGGTGAACAAAACATAAGAGCTAGACCACAAAGGTTTGTTGAGGGGGAATCCCAATAGATGCCAGAAATAACCTAAAGCAATAAGAATACTTCCTGCCCAAAGAAGTCTTTGTATTTTATTTAAAAGTGTTATTTTAGACAATATTTCACAACCTACAATATAGCCAATGAGGATAGTCGCAATGGATGGTAATGTGCTCAAGAATCCTTCTGGATCGAAAGGTACACCATATCCTTTATACATGTGATTTGCACCTACAAGCCATATGTCAATTTTCTTAACTACGTTGTCTTCTAAAGTGAAGGGGGCTGGACTGTCCAATCCCAATATTGCCCAATAGCTGACAAGTATAAGCATAATAACATAGGGTATTAGTTTAGGCTTCGCCCAACTTATCATTATGGCAGCTGGAATAAAAGCCATACCTATACGTTGAAGGACACCAAAAACTCTTAAATCATTGATATTTTTGTCATAGAAAGGAAACCAGTTTAATAATAAGCCTATCAATATGATAATTGAACCTCTTTTTATGGCTTTTTGAATCCAAATTCTGTTTTCTAGTTGAAATTTTGAATAGGAAATAGCCATAGACACGCCTACAATAAACATAAAAAAGGGAAAAACTAAATCAGTGGGTGTACAGCCATGCCAAGGGGCATGAAGTAATGGGGCATAGACATAGTTCCAACTGCCAGGTGTATTGACTAAAATCATAAGAAATATAGTCATACCTCTAAAAACATCTAATGACAATAACCTTTCATTCATGACGGGGGCTTATTATACTCTTAAATTGAGCGTAAAGATATTGTATTTTTTGAAAAATATGTTGTTTTAATTATAAAATACAAGATATAAATGACTAAATTTTATTTAGTAAGTATAGTTTTAAGATGGCTTTTGCAAATAATATGATTAAATCTTGTGTTGGTGTTTATGTTAACTAATAGAGGTTCGCTGTTATTGGGTAGTATTGTTTTCTCTTACAAGAACTAATAACGTGGATGGTCCTTTTGATGTTACGAATGCTGGTGGTTCAAATAAATAATCTGCATTGACTTTAAAAAATTCGGTAGAAAAAAATTCTTCTTTTTTATACGGAGGAGCTGCTCCTAATCCATAATGGAATTCTTTTAAAATGTAAGTATTCACACCATCAATGTTATAAATATATTTTTGACCTCTTGTGCCCATGGTAATATTTTTTTTTCTACCGTTGACCACTAATGTGTTTTTGCCAGTTGGTAGAGTAATTTCATGGAATTTTTGGGGTTCAATTTGAATTTTTATTAAGTCTTTAGTACGGCTATAGTATTCTACGTGCACTGTTTTTATTGTTCCATTATCTATTGTTAAGTCACAATCCAAAGAACGGATAAAAGAAAAACTTGACAAAACAGACCCAATAATTAGTCCTATTCCTATGGATTTAAAATTTCTTTGAATAAAAGAGGGCTGTTGTCCTTCTAAGATGGGTTTATTGAAAATTTTTATAAACAACCCATAGCACAAAAATGATGTTACTATTAAATTTAAAACAAATACCAACCAAGAGGGCACTTCTGGAAAATATCTTAATCCAATACTGACAGGCAAACCAGTAATTGGGTGCGTTAATGCAGCAGTGATTACAATAATAAATAGTGCAAACCTCATTTAATTCTTAAAATTAATGATGAAATTAAAATTAACATAATTGTTTACCATCGTTAAATATTGGTAATCGAATACTCGTGTAAATGATATAATCACTGACAAACCTCACAAAATATTGAAAGAATCTTGCAAATAATCAGTAATTATAACCTGAGTTTTACGCTTCACAACTCGAACACGACACTAGATTAGCTACAAGTTCTTTGGATACACTTTGACTTCTTTGATAGTACAAAGTCTTGACACCCAGTTTCCATGCTTCAATGATCAATTGGTTAACGTTCTTGACTGGAAGACTTGCGGGAATATTTAAGTTAAGGCTTTGAGCTTGATCAATATATTTTTGACGCATGGCAGCTTGTTGAATTATTTCTAATTGACTCAACTCTTTAAATGTTTTGAATACATCTTTTTCTTCAGTGGTCAATTCGTCAAGGTGCATAACAGAACCGTGATTAAGCATTATGCTTCTCCATGTATCTTCATTGTCAATGCCTTTCTCTGCTAATAATTTTTTGAGATATTTATTTTTTCTCATAAAATTACCTTTGGATAATCCAGCTTTATAATAGTTACTGCTGAAAGGTTCTATACCTGGAGAGGTTTGGCCAAGGATAGCTGATGATGATGTTGTAGGTGCGATGGCCATAAGTGTGGTATTTCTCATACCATATCCCCTAAGAACTTCTGGCTCGCCATATATCAAGGCCAATTCACAACTGGCCTTATGTGCTTTTTCGCTAATATCTTTGAATATGGCATTGTTTAACATTTTTGCTTCCATACCTTCAAAAGGAATCATGTTTTTTTGTAAGTATGAGTGCCAGCCTAATACCCCTAATCCCAATGCTCTATGTCTTTTAGCAAACCTATTGGCACAGGCTAAATAATGGTTATCTTCAGTCTTGGCTACGAATTCTTGCAATACTGCATCTAAGAAAAAGATGGCCATTTTTACAGCTTCTGTATCTTTCCATTCGTCATACAATTCAAGATTCATTGAAGAAAGACAACAGATAAATGATTCATCAAAATCAGATGGGAGAGCAATCTCAGAACATAAATTGCTGGACCTAATGGTCATTTCCTTATCTTTATAGACTTGTGGTTTATTTTTATTGACATTGTCAGAAAAGAATATATAAGGTAGCCCTTTTTGCTGTCTGCTTTCAAGGAGTTTTGCCCAGGTTTCTCTTTTTTTTCTATCACCTTCTACCATTTCTTGCATCCAATAGTCAGGGACACAGACTCCATTAAATAGGTTTTGGATAGGACTACCTATACTTTTTATGTTGAGAAACTCCTCAATATCTGGATGGTCTATATCTAAGTAAGCAGCGAATGCGCCCCTTCTCACGCCCCCTTGGGAGATGGTGTCCATAGCTGTGTCAAACAATTTCATAAAACTTACAGCACCAGAACTTTTACCATTGTCAGAAACTGCACTTCCTCTTTCTCTCAATTCACCAAAATATCCAGAAGTACCGCCTCCTATTTTAGTTTGCATGATGACTTCGCCCAACTTATGTGTGATACCTTCGACAGAGTCAGGTACATGTACATTAAAACACGATATAGGTAAGCCTCTTTCTGTTCCCATGTTGGCCCAGATTGGCGAGCTTAAACTCATCCAGCCTCGCTCGATCATTTCAGTGAATGCCTCTTTGAGTTCTGGCTTGTACAATCTTTTGCAAGCTGCTGAAGTTATTCTATCTATGGCGCCTTCTATAGTCTCGCCTTTAAGCAAATATCCTCTATTTAATATTTGTTCACTCTCTTCGTTGACCCACCAAAGCCTATTTTCCATGTAATGTACTAAATTTTGAAAATCATTAAATATTATAAATCAATTGTTGGTTTTGGGTTGACGCTGCTGTAGCATTATCCTAAAATAAGTCGTCAGCAGTAATACTTTTGTCGTGTTTTGTATAATCGACTGGCCTTTTGGCAAAAAAATCGTCTAAGCTGTTGGCGAACACTTCTTCTTCAAACCATATCATCGGCTTATATTGGATATCGGTAATGTGATATATTTTATTAAATCCTATCCTTTCTAAACTTTCATCAATTCTATATTTCATGAAATTAAGCAAATCGGATTTAGATAAATTTTGGATTTGCCCATCTTCAAAAATCCAATCCAATATTTCCTCTTCAATTTTGAGGGAATGTTTTACGATTTCATTAATGCTATCTATTGTCTCTGCATCAAAGATTTCTGGATGCTCTTCTCTGATTTTATTGACAATGTATATTCCTGCATTAGCGTGAAGTTGTTCATCCACAGATGTCCATGCGATGATATTGGACACATTTTTCATAGCCCCTCGAAACCTTGTGAATGAAAGTATTATTGCAAATTGGCTAAATAAAGATACATTCTCTATCAAAATAGAAAAAAGAATCAAGGATTTGACATATTCAGCTCTGTCGGTAGATTTACTATTGGCCAATACAGTAGAAAGGTAAACCACACGTTTTTTGATGACTGGTATTTGCATCAAATTGTTGAATTCATCATTGTATCCCAATACTTCCAACAATCTTGAATAGGCTTCTGAATGTCTAAATTCACATTCTGCAAATGTACTTCCGAGTCCGTTGAACTCAGGCTTAGGTAAATGATTGTATAGATTACCCCAAAAGGTTTTTACTGCAACTTCTATCTGTGCTATGGCTAATAAACTTTTTTTAACGGCCATTCTATCCACAAAATCTAACTGAGTGTGAAAATCTTGAATGTCAGCTGTAAAATCTACCTCCGAATGTACCCAAAATGAGTTATTCATTGCAGAAGTAAACTTTAATACTTCTGGATATTCAAAGGGTTTGTAGTTGATTCTTTTATCAAAAATGCTCATGGTTTTGTTTTTTATTAGGATTCTTTAAAAGTTAAGTTGTTGATTTTAAACTCAAATTTTTAAAAAACATAATATGTAAATTGTTAAATCTGTATAAAATTAGTAATCACATCTATACATATATGGCTAAAACTAATTTGACCGCAAATATCTAAATAATTTTAATACACACCAAATAAAATGACAAAAACATTTAATATTTTTTTTAATATTTGCTTAACATTAACTTTACTCTTGATTCCAATATATTCAATAGAACAGATTATCAAAACATTACATATAATTTAATGTATTTTTGGTTTCTCATAATTAAATGCTCAAAATCAATCACAACAGTTTTTAAACCTACATTTTTTCAGTTTTTCAATAAATCTTTAATAATTTAACTCAGATGTAACATACTAAACAATAGAATTTTCATCTTAGATAACATATGTGGCATTTATACGTTTTTATAATATCAATATTGACTCTTTGAGTTTAAAAGGACATAGGAATAAGATTTTATTTTTATTAGTTTTACAATTTATCTTTAGAGCAATTTAAATAATTAATGAATACAAACATGAAAACATTTTTTTTATCATTATCAATCTTATTTGGGGTTATGGGTATATCTTTTAAACAACAGCCGACGTATGATTTTGAAAAATCCTGGAAAGAAGTAAAGGGTTTTATGGATAAAGGTTTGCCAAAGTCTGCCTTGGAAAAGGTAGAAGAAATTCATGTTGAAGCGGTTTCACAGGATTTGAAACCTCAAATTTTGAAGTCTTCCATTTATATTTCGAGGCTTTTGATCAATACAGAAGAAGAGGGTTTGGTTATGGCTATTGATAGGCTACAAACCATTATAGAAAAGAATGACGGTATAGTCAATAAAGTATTATTGTCTTATTTGGCCGAACTGTATGAATCTTATTTCAATAATAATCGTTGGGAATTAGCTCAAAGAACTGATTTAGTATCCCCAACATCTCAAGATTTTCGTACTTGGACGACGTCGCAGTTTATCACCACCATCGAACAATATTATTTAGCTTCACTTGAAGATGTGAAGGTGTTAGATGTACCTGTTTCTGAATTTAAAGACATTATTGAAGAGTTTGATGCCGAAGGTGCAGAAATTAAACCTACTTTGTACGAGATCCTAGCTGATAAAGCTATAAAGTTTTTTGATAATGCATCCAACAACTATCCTGATAACGCTCAAAATAGTAGTTTTGATGATATTAACTATTTTGGTTCAGCATCCTCATTTATATCCTGGTCTTTAGATGTTAAAGTGTCTGATTCACCAAAATTAAAAATATTGGTCTTATATCAAAAGTTACTTAAAAAGCAAATTGCTGAAAAAGCACAAACTGCAGAAGCATTTTATGATTTATCACGACTTCAATTTGTTCATAATATATCTACGAATATAGATAAAGATTCCTTGTACGAAAATGCCTTGTTATCATTAGCGAGTCATAATATTTCTAACCCTTATCACACCGAAATAATTGGCACTTGGGCACAATATAAATTAAGTCAAAATAATGCATCTGAAGGACTTACGAATATTATAAACGCTTGTGAATTGGCCATAGCAAAATTCCCGCAATCTAAGGGTGCTGCAGTTTGTAAGAATATTATAACTCAAATTAAAAGCCCACAACTAACTGCTTATATAGAAAAAGTTTACAGCCCTACTCAGCATATTATCTGGGCATTGGATTACAAAAATATTTCTGATCTATCTTGTTATTTTGTCAAACTAGACGATAGATATGATGCTTTGTCTCGTGATTACAACAATAATTCATTGGAAAACTATCTCAAAGGTTTAACGCCTATTAATAAGTCCAACCCAACTCTTGAGCCTTCGGAAGATTTCAAACTTCAAAGGGCCGAATTTCTCGGAAAGCCTTTGAAATATGGTCGCTACGCCTTGGTATTGGAAAGTAAGGATAAATCAATGATGTCGTATGAGGTTTTTCATGTGTCTGATTTAGCTTGGAGGACATTTACAATGGATGGAAAAAGGTATTTTAATGTTATGGATAGAATATCTGGTCAGCCTTTAGCAGGTGTTAAACTCACCACCCAATATAATTCTTATAACAGAGGGACTAGAAATAATGAATGGATCAATGGTGAAACTTACCTTTCTGATAAGCAGGGTAGAGTGGTTGTTTCAGTTCAAGCTTATTCCCACTTTAATGCTATTTTCTCTAAGGGACAAGATGTCTTAAAATTGGATGCTAATTATTGGGCTTCTGCCTCTCAACCCAAAGATAAACGACAATTGGCGGAGATTTATACAGATAGGTCAATTTACAGACCAGGACAAATTGTATATTTTAAAGCTATTCTTTTAGAAAACGATGAAAACAATATTCCCCATCTTTTAACTCACCAAAATTGTGATGTCACTTTAAGAGATGCCAATTATCAAGAGATTTCTAAGTTGACTTTAAAGTCTAATAAATATGGAAGTGTAACAGGTAGTTTTGTGCTTCCATCCAACAAAATGACGGGCAATTTTACCATTCAAATCGGCAATAATAAAAATTTGTCTGGCTATAAAAACTTTAACGTTGAAGAATATAAAAGGCCAACTTATCAATTATCTGCTTTACCCATCGAGGGCTCTTATAAATTAGGACAAACCCTACAAGTTAAAGCAAAAGCTGAAACTCTAGCCGGCAGTGCTGTTGATGGTGCCGATGTATCCTACAAAGTGGTCCGTACTGCACGATTTCCTAGTTGGGGCTATTGGTGGAGGAGGCCAACTCCAACTTCTGAATTTATTATCAAACAAGGCCAAACAACTACTAATGAAAATGGAGAGCTAACCATAGATTTTGAAGCCATACCAGATAAAAGTATTAAGCCAGAAGAAAAGCCTATGTTTAATTATAGAGTAGATATAGATGTAACAGATCAAAGAGGCGAAACGAGAAGCACCCAAGCTTATGTCACTGTGGGTTATCAGATGTTAACACTTGAATTAGATGTTTCTAATGGCTATGATATTTCCCAAAAGAAACCATGGTCAGTTCAATCCAAAAATCTTCAAGGAGGTAATGTGGATGCAAAAGGAACTATTAAGGTTTTTAAACTTGAAGAACCTAAAAATGTATTGATAAAAAGATATTGGTCTGGAGAAATTCAATATCCTATTCCTTATGATCAATTTAATAAAATTTTACCATACTTTCCACATAATGACAATTTTACTTTAGATCAATGGAAGGTAGAAAAAGAAGTAGTCTCTTCTAATTGGACTTCTGGCGACAATTTAGATTTCGGTCTTCAAGCTGGAGTGTATAAGATAGTGGTCCAATGTATGGATGAGGCAGGACAAGATGTAGTTATGGAGAAATATACAGTAGTATCAGATATTTTTAATCGCAAACTACCCAAAGATAAATTTTTACATACTTTAATTAATGGAAAAACTTTTGAGCCAGGAGAAAATTTCACAATGAAATTGGCTTCAAGCGATGGACCTATTCATGCTCATATACTTATTGAAAATGGCCAAAAGAAGATTTTTGATAAAACATTTAAAGTGTCAAAAGCTTCTAATTTGTCTATACCTATTGAGGAATATATGCGTGGGGGATTTTCCGTCGTGGTGAGTTATGTGATCCAAAACAGAGTATTTGTCGAAACTTATCACATAAGTGTTCCTTGGAGCAATAAACAACTATCTGTCAAATTTGAATCTTTTAGGGACAAAACTCTTCCTGGTGGCGAAGAGGAATATAAAATCATAATAGAAGGACCCAATAAAGACAAGGTGATGGCAGAAATGTTGATGTCTATGTATGACGCTTCTTTAGATCAATTTGTGGGACATCATTGGCAAAATGTTTTTTACCCTAATTATTTTGGTAATGTTCAACTCAGTCACGAGGGTTTTTATCATGGAACATCAAACTATGTTCTTTTCCCTAATTCTGAATACGCTCAAGTATTGCCTATCAGGTTTCCAGAATTGATCCCTTTGAATGATTTCTCTATGTATGGTGTACAGATGAGAGGGAGCCGTCATCCGGAAATGATGATGGCTAAAAGCATGAGCGTAGATGAGGAAGCACCTGTTGCTTTGACTAAAGCTGGGTCCATTGTGGTAATGGATGACACTGCTAATACTGAACAAAATGAGACGACTCCCAAACCATCTGCCAAAACAGAAGCAACACCACGTAAAAATCTCAATGAAACGGTGTTCTTTTTTCCACAACTCACCACTGATAGTGAAGGTAGGGTAGTAGTGAAGTTTAAAATGAATGAAGCGTTGACACAATGGAAATTGATGAGTCTTGTTCATACAGAAGATTTTAAAGTAGGGTATGATGAACGCACGGTACAGACTCAAAAAGATATCATGATTTTCCCCAACGCGCCACGTTTTGTAAGAGATGGGGATAAAATATATTTTTCCGGAAAGGTTACCAACTTAACACAAGACCTCCAAGATGCTAATGTTAAATTACAATTATGGGATGCACTAAATATGAAGGATGTGACTCAAGAATTAATTAAATCCGACATATCATATAATGTTAAAATTGAAAAAGGACGTTCGGCGGGTGTTTTTTGGGAATTGGTGATACCAGAAAGGTATGTTGATGTATTAACTTATAGAATGTCAGCCGAGACTGCCCATCACTCCGACGCGGAGGAAAACACTTTGCCTATTCTCACAGATAGGATGTTAGTGACTGAAACTATGCCGATGTGGATAAAAGGTAATGAATCAAAGATGTTCCATTTCAATGCCTTTAAGAATAACAACAGTCTAACTAAAAAGGACTTCAATTTCGCTTTTGAATATACTGCAAACCCCATTTGGTATGCTATTCAAGCTTTGCCTTATATGAATGATGTCCCAAATATTACTAGTATGGCCTTAGCAGAGCGATTATATGCTAATATTTTGGCGAGTAAAATTGCAAATGCGCATCCCAAAATTAAGGCTGTTTTTGATCAATGGCTCATTAAAGATAAAGAAGCTATGCTCAGTAATTTATCAAAAAACGAGGAACTTAAGCAGGCAATTATGGAAGAAACACCTTGGGTGAGACAAGCTCTGTCGGAAGAAGAACAAAAACGCAATATTGCATTATTGTTTGATATGGTCAAAATGAGTGCCGAACGTGAGGATATTTTGCAGAAACTGGCTCAATTGCAATTATCAAATGGGGGATTTCCCTGGCTTGCATCAGGAAGAGATAATGTTTACATCACCCAAAATATAATGGAGAATATAGGCCATTTGTACCAATTGGGTGCTTTGGAAATTGGAGACCCTCAAGTATTAGAAATTGTGAGTAATGCTCTCAGGTATATGGATGAAGAATTGGTAAGACGTTACGAAAAATTAAAAACTAATATAAAATCATATGGTGGTAAGTTGGAAGATGATCATCTTGACGAACTTTCAATCATGTATTTATATGTAAGGTCGTTTTTTAAACATGTTCAACCCTCCAAAAATAGTGGTGAGGCTAGAAAATACTATATTTCACAATGTGAAAAGTATTGGTTGAACAGAAGTCTTTCTGGCCAAGCTATGATTGGATTTGTTTTGAATAGACAAGGTAGCAAGGTAGCTGATGATATTTACAAGTCATTAGGCGAGAAAGCTAGTCATAAGGAAGAGATGGGTATGTACTGGAATGAAGGCAATGGCTATTATTGGTATGAATTGCCTATAGAAAGGCACGCTCTTCTATTAGAGTTTTTTGTAGAAATGGGGGCTAAACAAGAAGTGATTGATGCCATGAAAATTTGGTTATTGAAAAACAAACAAACTACACATTGGAAGACATCTAAAGCTACATCAAGTGCCATTTATGCGCTCCTCATTCAGGGTGAAGGAGAAGGGATATCTACATGGGTTGTAGAAAGTGTTCAACCTGTAATAACTGTAGGCAATGAATTGCTCAATACTTCAATTCGTGATAGTGAATCAGGTACCGGATACATCAAAAAATCTTGGCGAGGATCTGATTTTCCAAAAGAAATGGGAACTATTAAAGTGACCAATAACAACTCATCAGTGGCATGGGGTGCGGCTTATTATCAATATTTTGAGAAGTTAGAAAATATTAAAGCTTTTGAAGATACTCCACTCAAAATCAATAAGACTACTTACATTGTTCAATCTAGTTTGCAAGGTGATAAACTTGTAAATATTTCAGAAAATACCGATTTGAGCCCAGGTGATAAACTTATGGTTAGAATTGAAATTCGTGTAGATAGAAATATGGAATATGTTATGATGAAAGATATGCGTGCGAGTGGTACAGAACCTATCAATGTATTGTCGCAATATAAATATAGCGGAAGATTAGGATATTATGAGGCTACAAAAGATGTGGCTACTCATTTCTATTTTGACCAATTGCCCAAAGGCACTTATGTTTTTGAATACCCACTGAGAGTTGTTCACAAAGGGGATTTTTCCATCGGAATCACTACTATTGGGTCTATGTATGCACCAGAGTTTTCGAGTCATAGTGCGGGTAATAGATTGAAAATTAAATGATAATTTTTAGGGTCATTCTAAGAAGTATTTTTATGGTGAGGTGTAAGCATTTTATAAAGGTTACTTAGGGTTAAAGTGAGTTTGTAATAAAGTTATTTTCATAGTTTTAATAATTATAATTACCTTTGTGTTTGTAAAAGATAAATTTTGGATAAATGAAGAAATGTCTTGTGGATCGTATTAGGATTATTTCAAAATCACTTTTGATATTTATTGTATTATTGGTGATGTGTTCATATACGTTCCAACCTGAGTGGGGGTTTTATAGTCATCGTTTGATAAATAGAATGTCTGTTTTTACATTACCCGTTGAGCTTATTTCATTTTATAAGCCCCATATCGATTATATGACAGAGCACGCTGTCGATCCCGATAAAAGAAGATATGCATCTAAGCACGAAGGTTCTAGACACTATATAGATATTGATCATTGGGACAAATTACCATTTCCTAATGTACCTCGCGATTTTGAAGAAGCCCTCATGAAGTATTCTAAAATTCGTTTTGTTTCTGGAATGGATTCGGTCTATTTTGACAAGCAGATTACAAAAGATTCATTCATTCTGAGCACGGATTATTTTGGAGGTATTCGATTGAAGATAGATTATCCGACCATGGTGAAGTACTGGAAAAAAGTCATTAAACCTATGTATTATGATGACGTATGGTTGTTGTCAGGCTATGATTTGGATGAACTTTTTGGAACAACTTATTTTCAAAGAAACAAAATCGATGTCATTATTGAAGATCATTTTTCGGAATATGGTATCATACCTTACCATCTCGAAGATATGCAAAAGCGATTGACAAAGGCATTTGAGTCCAACAATACCACTCTCATCTTAAGACTTTCGGCAGAGTTTGGCCACTATATAGGAGATGCTCATGTACCGTTGCATACAACAGCTAACTATAATGGCCAAATGACCAATCAATTAGGTATTCATGCTTTTTGGGAATCTCGTATTCCAGAACTTTTTGCAGAATCTTCTTGGGATTTTTTTGTCGGCAAGGCTAGTTATGTTGATAATAAGAAAGATTTTTTTTGGAAAATGATCATTGATTCGCACAGTCTTTTGGATAGTGCTCTCAATGTGGAAAAGAGACTCAGCGAAACCTTCGATAAGGATAAACAATTTTGTTACGATGATAGGTTAGGCAGAACTATTAGGATTCAATGCCCTGAATACGCAGCGGCCTATCTCGCAGAAATGAATAATATGGTAGAAGTGAGGATGAGAGATGCCATTCATGCTATAGGTTCGGCAATTTATACGGCATGGGTTGATGCAGGACAGCCCAATATTATGCCTGAGGCGAGTGCAGTTATAACTCCTGAACCCATCATTATAGACAAGTCACTGGCTCCAAGGCCTCACGAAGAGTTCGATGAATAATAATTCAATAATACTTTTAGAAGGTTTAGGACAAGTCATATTTGAACACAAAATTATTTATTTACCTATAATTTGAAAAATGTTTCCTAATTTTTTTTTAATTACTATACATAACATAATTTAATGGCGATAGATATTAAAACAATTTTGAAAGGTAGTGCAATGGGAATAGCAGAAGTTATTCCTGGAGTTTCTGGTGGAACTATAGCATTTATTACAGGTATTTACCAAACGCTTATTGACAGCATCAAAGCTTTTGACAAGGATTTGTTTTCATTGATTTGGGCACGAAAATGGGAAGAGGCGTGGATAAAAATCAATGGTATTTTCCTAGTACAGCTTCTGACGGGTATGGTTTTAGGTATAATTGTTGGAATATTTGGCGTGACGTGGCTTTTTGATAATTTTCCGGAGCCATTATGGTCATTTTTCTTTGGATTGATATTGATTTCTTCATGGATTATAGCTAAAGAGGTCAAAAAATGGTCACTCCTCCAATTTCTTTTATTAGCGTTGGGGATTCTAATAGCCTTTTTCATAGTTTCAGCCTCACCTTCAGAAGGAAGTTCGCATCCACTGTATTTGTTTATATGTGGTGTATTGGCTATTTCTGCTTTGATGCTACCAGGTATTTCAGGTAGTTTTGTATTGTTATTATTAGGAGCCTATACTCTTGTCATTTCTTCCCTTAAAAACATCATCGCTCAACAAGACATGGAAAGCTTGTGGATAGTTAGTTTTTTTGCATTGGGTTGTCTTGTGGGTTTACTAACTTTTTCACGTGTGTTGTCATGGTTGTTTAACAAATATAGCGAGCCTACTTATGTATTACTATCTGGTTTTTTAATAGGTTCTTTATATAAAATATGGCCCTGGAGAAATGTAGAAAGGGTGATGGATAAAAAGTCTGGTCAAATTATAAATATCAATAACATAGAAGAATTAAATACTTTCGATCTTCATAAAATTAAAATTATATCTGAAAGCCATGTTTTGCCGATGGACTATTGGATGTCCACGCCTAAAATTGGTCTTTGTATTTTGGGTTTTATTTTAGGTGTGGGTATTGTTTATATTTTGGAAAAGTCCAACACTAAAGAACTATAAATTCTATTGATAAAACTTAGTATTAATAAATCGATTTTCCCAATGATTGACTTTAAATAGGGATTTTATTGGGTGTATTATACAAGAATTATACTGCTCAATGACTTCAATTTTCTAAACGATGGAGATACATTTGTATGGTGTTTTTTAAGCCATAATAAAGACTATCACATACAAGAGCATGGCCTATCGAAACCTCTAAAAGATGAGGTACTTCGTTTTTAAAGTAGGCAAGGTTGTCCAAATTGAGGTCATGCCCTGCGTTGATGCCTATTTCTAATTCATTACACAACAATGCCGCCTCAGTAAAAGGACGAATGGCATTTTCTTTGTGAATGGGATATTCATGTGCATAAGGGCCTGTGTAAAATTCAATTCTGTCAGTGCCAAGGTCTTTGGCAGCATGTATTCGTTCTGTTATCGGATCAATAAATAAGCTTACCCTAATACCTTCATTTTGAAATGTGTGGATAATAGGTTTTAGAAAATCATGGTACAATAAAGTATCCCAACCATTGTCTGAAGTGAGTGCTGATGGCAAATCTGGCACTAAGGTGACTTGGTGTGGTTTATGTTTCAATACCAGATTAATAAATTCAGATGATGGATAGCCTTCTATATTAAATTCAGTAGTGACAACCTCTTTGAGCGGTCCAATATCATCATACCTTATATGTCTTTGGTCAGGTCTAGGATGTACTGTTATGCCTTGCGCTCCAAATTCTTCACAATCCTGAGCTATAGTTAATAAGTTGGGATAATTAGATCCGCGAGAATTGCGAATGAGAGCAATTTTATTGATATTGACACTGAGTCTGGCCATACATTTGGTAATTTTTTATTTAGAAATTTCTAAGAATCTTTCGACTTCTTTTTGGTAATGACATCTCTAATTTCAGCTGCCTTTTCATAGTCTTCTTTTTGAAGGGCATCTTCTAACATTTTTTCGAGGGAGTTGATATTCAAATCTTCTAAGGATTTATTTTTTTTCGGTTGTCCAGGCGACGTTTCAGATGTTGATTCATTGTCTAAAATGACTCCAGCTGAATCCATTATGAAATCATAAGTAAATATAGGGCAACCAAATCTTACCGCCATAGATATTGCATCAGAAGTGCGGGCATCTATTGCAAGGCTCTTACCATTTTGTGAACAAATCAGTTGAGCGTAAAATATACCGTCTAACAAATTATTAATGACAACTTCTTTGACATCTATATCAAAAGAATCCAAAGCACTTTTAAATAAATCATGGGTCAAAGGTCTATTAGGCGTCATATTTTCTAGAGCTACGGCTATGGATTGGGCTTCAAAACCCCCAATCACTATGGGCAATCTTCTTTTTCCACTCTCTTCGCCCAAAATCACAGCATAGTTATGAGATTGTGTCACACTATGTGAAAGAGCTACTATTTCTAACCTGATTTTTTGCATGTATTCGACTCAATTAAATATTTGGTGACGCAAAGTTAACAATATTTATAATATGTTTTGAACATTTATCCCTGATTCCTGAGATTTATGACAAAAATTAATTGAAAAAAACTTATATCTTATAAAAATGTTTCTAATTTTCATCATGCTTTGAAAATGAAAAAGGGTTTTTCTATTGTTTTAACTGGTCCAGAATCTTCAGGTAAGACCACATTGATTCAATCTTTGTCAGAAAAATGGCAGTGGCCTTATACTGTCGAGGTAGCTAGAGATTATTTGGAAAAGACTACTGAACTCTACAATGAGACTAGTTTATTAGAAATTTCAAAACTACAATTTCAATTAATCGATAGCTATAACATGGAGCATTCTCATTTCTTGTGTGATACGGATTTGTTGACTATTGTGATTTGGTATATTGAGAAATATGGTCCGTTGCCATCTTCACTTTTAGATCTTTTTCAATCTCAATTGCCCAATGGATATATTCTATGTGCGCCTGATATTCCATGGGTATTTGATCCTTTGAGGGAAAATCCTAATGACAGAGAACGATTGTACAGCCTCTATGAAAAATGGATATTGGATTTGCAAATACCCTATGTGGTAGTCTCAGGATGTTTAGAAGAAAGAGTGGAGATGGCTTCAAAGTTTTTAAATAGTACTCTTTTATCTCATTTTATCCAATAAAGAACTCAGTAAATCATACTCATTATCGGTTAGCTTTTTTATTTTATCATGAGTTTTTGCTAGTTTTTTATTAATTTCATTGACTTGCCTCAAACCTAATTTGGTCAACTTTATATTTACTTTTCTTCTATTGATATTACAATTGTCTCTACTTACCCAGCCCATATTTTCCAATTTGTCAATAAGTCTAGTGATATCTCTCCCTTTGTCTAACATAACATCTTTTATATAACCTGGGGAAATGGGTTGAGGATGTTGACCTTTCAAAATTCTTAATATATTGAAATGCTGACTTTGGATTTTATAAGCAGTGAAGACCTCTAAATGAATGTCTCTGAAATAATTAGCGGTGTAAAAAATATTTATCAATGACTTTTCAAAACTGTCTTTAAATTTGGATTGTTGGATAAGTTTTTCTATGCTACTGCCATCCTTTTTCATTCCTGCCATAAGAAAATAAAAATTTTGTTTTGCCTTTATATAACGTATTTTTCTATACTTTGTTGTGACGATATATTTTATAAAATGAAAAATTGAGCTTACTTCAATAATATGGGCAGCAAGATTTTCTGTCCAAATAATATAAAATATTGACCTATTTCTTCAGTAGGATAGTAAGTCACATTTATCATTTAAATGTGTCATTATAATTCTAGGGTTTAAATAAAATTTGTGCTCAATTAGCAAAAAAAAATCTCTACAAACCCAATAAATTTGGCATGCAGAGATTTTTAAACTTTTTTAGGTTTATTGCTTTTCTAGTTTCCTATGAGTTTATTATTGGCAGTGTTATCAACTTTAAATGAAAGTTTTCCACATTGTTCTTTCGCTGCCTTTAAGTCTGGTTGGAACTTATAAGTTCTAGCGGCTTGAAGATATTTCCTTAAAGTTTCTTTATCTTTAATAGTAGTTTCTTTAAAATTGATTTCGGCCAAGGTTACTATTCCTGCTCTATTGATACATACCTTAGTCACTACTCTACCTGTAACATTAATCCCTTTCGCTACGACAGAGAGGTCTCTGTATATAATTTTTCTCCCCCATACTCCATCACCTGAACCATCATATGCACCTGTACCATCACTTGTATTGCCAGCACCTGCGTCGTTATCATTTCCTTTAGATTTACCAAGGCCATCACCAGTATCTCCTTTACCTGTTCCAGTACTGCTTCCGTCAATAGTGGAGGATTTACCTGGGTCTTTACCTGTTGTTCCAGATCCTGATGTACTACTACTAGTGGTTTTTGATGTACTTGTTGTAGATGTTGTCGGTGTAGGGGTGGGCGTTGGTGTGGGTTTAGGTACCGTAGGTTTAGGTACAGATACCTTCACTGGAGATTCCTCAGCTGGAGTTTTAGTAATAATGACTTCGTCCCTTGGTGTAGGCACGGGATTAGGAATTTTTATTTCTGGTTTTTTTATAACAATTTCCTCAGGTTTTGTGATTTCTATTTCTTCTGGTTTTACCACTTCAGTAGGTGTTTCTGTGGGAGTTTCCTCTTTTGTCACTTCCTGTGCTGGAGGAGCTGCTTCAGCTTTAGCCCTTTGTCGGCCTGAGTCGGAATGAGCTAGTTTGCTCATCGAACTTTCTTTAAATTCTATATCAACTTTAATAGGGTAGGGTGGCTTGTTTTCTAAGGCTTCTTTATCAGCTTCTGGCAATTTGTAAAACCAAATCAATAACAATAAAAGCAAATGAACGCCAATGGCAATATTTCTACTTTTTCTTCTTCGAGTGAGGTCTAAAGCTAAATCGTTGTAATGATACATATGGATTGTTTTAAGTAAACTTTATAATTTTTGATATAAATGTTTAATAATACTGTTGTTTACGATGCATTTATATTCATATTAGAACGATAATTGGACTATAAAAGTATCCAATTACATTCGTTTTTTTAGCAATTACTTTTTAAAAGCATAAGAAAGATAAAACTCTAACCCTGGACCAGCTTGTTGAATTTCAGATGAAACACCCAAATTAGCCAATACGCCTATCCTCATTTGTCCGTAATTGTCACCCATATCTGGAAGAATTACACCCCCTTGAATAGCTAAAATTTTTGTCCCTGAATATCCTAAACCCGCCCAAAAGGCATCTCTCATTTCATATCTCAAACCATAAAGAATGTCAATGATATCTGGTTGTACTAAATTGGCAGTGAGCATAGGTTCGAAGAACATGTCATTACCATAAAATCGGCCTCCAACATTGAAATGAATGTGTTTTTGACGCGCTTGATCAAAATCATTGACCAAAACATCAGTGGTGAACAATTGATTGACAGCAGCTCCAATAAAGAATGTATTTCCTTTATATTCTCTAGTATTGCTTAGATAATAAAAACCAGTACCAATGGATGGGAAAAAACTACTTTGTCTGTTGTTGCCCAAAAGAGCATCATTTTGGTCATTAAATACTAAATTGGATGGATTATAGGCGTATTGTTGAAAGTTGGCAGAAAGTCCAAGACTAAGCTGCCCATATTTGCCTAGAAACTGTTTGATTTTATAAGCATAATTGAGTTGAAGTCCAGTTTTACTAACTGGTCCAGTTTTGTCATAATGAATCACAGCACCCGCACTCATATTGAGTTTGTTAAGGGGATACTGAAGTGAAGAGTAGCCAGAAAATGGTGCTCCTTCAAAGCCCAACCACTGCATTCTTACAAAAGCATCTGCAATAATATTTTGCCCTACTCCCGTAAAAGCAGGGTTCCACATTATTCTTGTGTCTTGTAGATGACTGCTGTTGGCAATTTGTTGTGCATCTACATTCCAACTAAGTATCAAAAGAAATGCAAAGCCAATGTTTTTTAATTTCATTATAAGGTTCAAATTTTTCATTTTTAAATTTTTAAATTTTTAATTAATCCCACAAGATGGTCAATGCACTTTTGATAGTTTGTCCATCAAACGTTAAGATGTAATAATATGTGTCCGGCGGTAATCTTTCCCCATTTTTGAGACCATTAAATAGTGGATTATTGTTCGATTGATAACCTTTGGCTTCATACATAAGGTTGCCCCATCTATTAAAAACCTGCAAGGTATTGTCGGGAAAATCTTCTAAACCGTTAAAGAATAACTCATCATTTTGGCCATCTCCATTCGGAGTTATGACATTTGTAGGTTTGAAAAGATCCGCTCTTAAACAAATGTCAACTGAAGCTTCGTAAGTACATCCGTTGGAATCTGTAATAGTTACTGTAAATTGAGTTTCAGATGTGATGTTAATCACAGGATTCGGGATGTTTGAGGCTCCAATTATTGAAGAAGGGTTATCCCATTGATAGGCGACACCACCTGATGCATTGAGCTGTAAGTTCCTTCCTGAAATAGCACAAGTGTCTTTGCCTGCGCTAACTTCGGCTTCAGGGAATATTTTTATTTCAATATTTTTTGCATCTGTATTTTCAGGACAATTGCTATCTGAAACCACTACGGTATAGATGACATTTTCGGAAGGTGTAGCGGTTACACTAGCTGTATTCACTGCTGAAAGTGTATTTCCTAAGGGGTCAGTCCATTGATAATTATCACCACCTGATGCTGTTAAATTGACAGGTTCGCCACTACAAATTCCAGGTTTGTCAGAAATAATATTGGCTACTACTTTTCTTCTTGTGGTTATATTGACTTCATCACTACTTTTACACCCAAAATCACTTTCTACTGTAATGGTGTACTTCTGAGTAGATGTGGTTGTTGGATTTCCAGCTTCTACGTTTATTTGCCTCGTTGTCTCTCCTGTGGACCATAGAAATTTATCATTTGCGCCTGCGTCTAGAATTTTATTTTCACCAGGACACAAAGTGACATCGGCTCCCAATTCCACAGTTGGAAGAGGTCTTACCGTAACAGAAAATTCTTTTTCATTGACACAGTCTGTTCCAACAGTAGCAACGATTTTGTAATTACCCGCTTCTTTGATTGTCAAAGTTCCTCTTGTTGCATTAGGAATGGGTTGGTTATCTTTGCTCCACTGAAAACTGGAAGCATTGGATTTTGTATCGATAGTGAGCGAGTCGCCGACACAAATATCATAGCTGTCCTCTACGTCGAGCGTAGGTTTTCCTAAAATTTCTATGCGTACTTGTCCTGTTCTTTTACAGCCAAAGGAATTGGTGACTGCGACAACATAAATTCCAGATTGATTGGCTGTTACTGTTTGTGATGTGGCTAATGGATTTCCATTTAAGGTCCAAACAAAACTGACATTGGAAGCACCAGCATTGAGTGTGGGCGGTGTCTCGTCCTCGCAAAGGGTTTGGTTGCTCCCCAAATTAAAGGCTGGTTTGGGATTGACTTGAATGGTTACACTTTTTTCAACTTCGCAAGGTGGTGAGCCTCCCAAAAGTAGGACTGAATATATGCCTGGCTCAGTGACAGATAAACTTGAATTGAATTCTCCCGACATTAGCGAACCATCTTTTAACCATCTAAATGTGGCATTGTTGGCATTGGTAGTGACGTTTATGATATGTACACTATCTTCACAAATTGTAGCATCGCCATTAAGTGATAACTCAGGACCAGGACTAAAACTAATTTCGACACTTTTCTCTGCACTACATCCAAATTGATTAGTGACTGTCACAGCATAAGTCCCTGGTTCAGTGATATCTATTTGATTTGCAGTTGTACCTACAGGGTTTCCGTTAAATGTCCACTGATGAACTTCATCTATGGCGCCGCCCCTCAACGTAACAGTAGATCCTAAACATCTTGGCTGACCTGCTTCTAAGTCTATTCTAGGCAAGGGCTCTATTTCAACTTGTACTGATTTGCTCGTTTTACAGCCTGCCAAATTAGAAGCTTCAATGGTATAAAGGGCACTTTCGTTGACTTCTATTTCTAGTTGATTCGAATTGCCAATCGGAATACCATTTTTATACCATTGGAGGGAAGTAGATCTTTGTACTCGTGCGGTTATTTTTACGGGTGTACCTTGACAGCCAATGATGAGGGGCGGAAAATCTTCTACTTCTGGACTGTCAAAAAAGTTGATGGTGACGCTACTTGAAGCAGTACATCCTGCCGAATTGGTGACTACTACACGGTAAGAGCCACTTGAATTTACAACAAAATTTTGTGTAGTGGCGTCAGCTATTGGATTTAAATCTAAATCCTTAAACCATTGGAAAGAACTACCTGGATTAAGAGCATCTAAAGTTACTATTTCTCCCAAACATTTGTTTTGGTTAGAGCCTAAACTCACAATGGGTCGTGCCACTTGAGTTACTATAATATCTTCTTGAATACCGCAATCAAATTCATTGATAACAATTACTCTATAAGTTCCTGCTTGAGTGATGGAAAGTGTAGGATTGGTTTCATTAGGGATGGTAATTCCATTTCTTTGCCAAATAATGGATAGAGCACCTGAAATATTGGCAGAAATTTGATAAGTTTCGCCTTCACAAAACTCTTGATTTTTTACAACGTTGATAACAGGCAGTGGATGTATTGTAACATTAACTGATGCAGATTTTGTGCAACCGCTTGAATGTGTTACGATGACATTATAAGTTCCTGAAATTGTTGGATTTAAAGTTCTTCCTTGACCTACTTGCGCTCCATTTTCTTGCAAAGTCCAAACATAGGAAGTGCCATCACCTCCTGCATCTAGTGCGATACTGCTTCCTGCACAGTCAGAGACTTCTTCAGGCAAATTAATAGTGATAGGACAACAATTAGGGGGAGCATTAAATAAATTAGTTTCTACTCTCCTACATGTTGTAAATTCACTGAAAAAAGCTTCGACAGTAACGGGAAGTCCATCAGAGTCTAAGTTTTGTAAAGTAATAGTTTGTGGGCTTCCTGTTATGGGAAAAGTTTGTCCATTTACTATTAGGTTTCCACTTTCAGGTTGCATTTCATAAGTCAATGTCAATGTTTGGTTAAAAAAGTTAGTTGCTGCGACACATGGTGTTTGATCTCCTATTGTAATACTTGTGATACTACAGGCAGAATTGATTTTTATAGGTTTGAACTCAGAGCTGATTGCATGACATACTGAAACAATAAAATCATTCAAATTAGTACCTATAAATTCCTCTATTAGTAAATTTGATTCATAAACTATTGAATAGAGCCTATAATCCCCTGGTGGGAAAGCTCTAAAATCTGTATTGTCACCAACGTATAAAATATTATTAGCTATGTCTGTAAGAACAAAAGAACTGACATAATTAGGACTAGGATTTTCATCAATAATAATCACATCTCCTGGACCTGCAAGGTATTGAAGATTGATATTAGCAGGAAGATTTTGGCCGAATGCGAAAAAAACCAATACGTATTCGGTGCACTCCTGTAATCTTGCGTTAAGGGCGCTTGTCAATGTCACACTACTTGCACCTGTACGCGTCGTATTGGATGCAATGAATCTATTGCCACATGGATTGGAAGAAGGATTGTATGCACTTGTCTGTATAGAAACCCAATGTCTATTATTATTTGAATTAAAACTGTAATCTCCAGTAGCTGTAACATAAATTCTCATGGTTTCGAGCCTTACTGTTTCGCGGGCACATCCTACACCATCTGCCCCATTGATACCCACATCACCTGATATACTGGCGGTAGTAACATTTCTATTGAATATCACTGAACTTCTACCCAAAACCTTAGTTACGTTTATGTTCAGGGCATCATCTCCCATATCAGCTTCAACTGGGACTACACTACACAATGTTGTTGAAGATGGCCTACAATTAGAATTGATAGTAAAATTGGCAGGAGAAATATTAAAAAACTTAAAACAGTCGAAATCCATACACTCAATCATTGCTCTTACTTCTGTACTTGCAATAAAGTTTTGAGGAATGGTGAGGGTTGCGGTTCTAGAAGCATATGATATATTTTCACCCAAAACATAAGGATATGTAAATCCACCATCTGATGAAAGTTTTATACGGACATTGGTACATAATGACTCGCTGCCGTTGGTATTCCACGAAAAAGTGGCTTGAGCGCCTGCTTGGAATACAGCAGCAGCAGCGGGTGCAGTGACGACTAGAGGACCTGTATTTTCTACGGTAATTTTGACTTCATCATTGGCTACATTTCCCCCCATTGTTGTTAGAGATACATTATCACGCAAGGCTACATTTAAGTTGATTTCTCTTGCCACCGTAGGCAATACGTCAAACGGATTGATACTCCCTGAACGTAAATCAGATAATCTTGGAAAATATCTAAATGACTCAGGCGTAGGTGGATAGGATCTGAACAGTGGCGCACGTGCATCAGAAGCAGCCGCTGAACCCACCTTGCCAATCGTTGGCGTACCTGGTCCATCTTCATCGATTTGCTCCCACGAATAAGTGTGACTATCTTCATCGGTCCATTCACCTAAGGCATCAATAAAAAAAGGTGTGTTTCTTGGTATTCTGTGATTAGGAACATTACACGGGTTGGCATCTACCGTAGGGGGAGCGTTAGTTGAGTTGGTGGGCCCACCACATGAATTGCCTACCGTGTTTATGATATAATTATGCATTTGTTCCATATTGATGATATGAAAATAATTGTCAGCGTCTCCAGAGGCAGGTATATTGGTTCCTGCTGCGCACAGCCCATTGTAGGACATAATAGTAGTACCACTACCTATTTCGTATGAGGTGTTTGAAGAAATATTGGGTTCACAGTTATCTCCATCAGCATTGAAGGTGTGCGTTGCACCAAATTGATGTCCTAATTCATGTGCCAAAAGACCTAACCATCCAGCACCAGAATTATTGAAACTTCCGCTCCATCCTCCTGCTTTTACAGGGCCACCTCCAAAATTATTGCCATTACAAACGCTGCGCAAAATGGCTACTCCTCCTGTTGACCATCCATCTCCAGATTGATGATTGTGAAAGACATGGCCAATATCATAGCTACCCACATTAGGAAAATGATCATTTACCGCAGCACGCGCCATAGCTACTCTATCCTGTCCTGGCGTAAAAACATCAGTGTTTGGGTCATTGTACCCCACATATATAAGGGCACTCCTTGTGACCATTCTAAAACTCATCATTCCATTAAAAATAAGATTCATGGAATTGATACTTTGGGTGATTGCTGATCTAACAGCATTGTCAGTATTTCCATTCGCTCGATAATATTCTCCGGTGGCCACTACAGCTACATTAAAAGTATATCTTCTTTGGCCCATCGTCAATTTGGATCGGAGTCCATTTTTATTGAACGGACTTGGCCTTCTTATCATCTCATCTACGCTGTGGTCGTGTCCACACATCATATCCATTTTTGGTAAGTCAGGCTGAATTCCATACTCAATGATATGTGTTTTGCTTTTTTCTGGAATTTGTGGGTATATTACTATTAGTTCACCTTTGGATATAAATGTGGCATACAACCCCGCACTACTCAGGGTCAATACCCCTGAAATATTTTTTTCTTTATTAAATAAATCATAGGTTAAGATGTCGGGTATATCCATTTTGTTGTCCATCTCATAGACGCCGTTGGGTGTTGCTATAAATTCGATTTCCTCCTTGTGAATGGAAAGATTAATTGGGAAGCTATTACCTGATCCTAATTCAAGGGCTTCATAGTAGATTTTTAAATAATCTATTTGAATATTTTCCCTTGTGTCTGGAATGGTGGGTACGCTGTTTACTTCTTGCGAATAAGAGATGTTGAGTGATGTGATGCTAAAACACACAACTAAAAGATAGTTAAAGATAGTTCGGAGCATAATACTTCTTTTTGGTTTTATAAATTGTAAATTTCTGTTTGAAAGGGTAAAGATATAAAGGATTTGTTAAATATGAATAAACTTCTTATATATATTTTAAAATTTTAACAACTTTAGTGATATTTTTTCAGAATCACTTATTATTTTGAAATGGTATGCATAGCATTCAATCAGTGGCTAATTGAGATCAATACAAAACTTAAAATTTGAACGTATAGACCGCATTATTCACACATAATTGATAGATTATTATTTAAGTTTTTTGAAATATAGATTGATTAACAAAACGTTATTTTAAATAAATATTAAATATTTTTCTAAATGACATTATTTAAAGTGTTGATATTTAGGGTTGTAGCTTTTTGTTTGACTTTTTCAATAGGATGGGTGAAAGCGAAAAAAGAGAAAGCTATATAATAATGAAATGCAATTCACTACCTTTGCGCTTTTTTTAAGAATTTATATATTGCAAACATTTAATGAATTAGGCCTTGATAAAGATATATTAAGGTCTCTAGAAGAGATAGGTTTTGAGAAACCTACGGAAATCCAAAGTAAATCAATACCCACTTTATTAGCTGAAAAACCTGATTTTATTGGCCTTGCACAAACTGGGACAGGAAAAACAGCAGCTTTTGGTTTACCATTGATACACTTTTTGGATACCCAAAATAAAAACATATCGGCACTTATATTGGCCCCTACACGTGAATTGGCTCAACAAATATCCAAAGAGCTTAATATTTTTGGAAAATATAAAAAAGGCCTTAGTATTCAAGTTGTATATGGAGGTGCATCCATCAGTACTCAGATTAGAGATTTGAAGAAGAATCCACCACAAATATTGGTAGCAACACCAGGTAGGTTACAAGATTTGATTGACAGAAAGGCCGTCAAACTAGAATATTTAGATTTTTTAGTATTGGATGAGGCGGATGAGATGCTCAATATGGGTTTTCAAGAAGCGATCGATAAAATACTTGAATACACTCCAGAAGAGAAAGTTCTTTGGTTGTTTTCTGCCACGATGCCACCTGAGATTAGGAAAATTGTGAAGACGTACATGGACAATCCGTTGGAAGTGAAAATTGCATCTGAATCAAAAACTAATGTCAACATTGATCATAAGTATATTTATGTCAATAGACGCGATAAAAATGCGGCAATTAAACGAGTTCTTGATTATTTGACTGATTTTTATGGTGTAGTATTTTGCAAAACCAAAATGGACACGCAAGAGTTGGCAGAGTATCTAGAATCGGAAGGCTATCGGGCAGACCCTTTGCATGGTGACATGTCGCAAAGCCAAAGAGATGCTGTCATGGCTAAGTTTAGAAACAAGACTTCAACAATATTGGTAGCAACTGATGTGGCAGCAAGAGGTATCGACGTGGATTCACTCACACACGTTGTTCATTTTTCATTGCCTGATAATCCTGAATATTATACGCACCGAAGCGGTAGGACGGCTAGAGCTGGAAAAAAAGGAACTTCAATAGCCATCGTTTCACCAGAGGATGTGCGAAGAATAAAGTTTTTTGAGAGGGTAGTGGGCGTGGAAATTCACCATATAAAAGTTCCATTGCAGCACCAATTGTATGATAAAAAGCTAGAAAAATTCGTCGAAAAATTGACCAATGCTGATACACTTGAAGTATCTGACGAATTGATTAATAAAGCTCAAGCTGAATTGATTTCATTGACCAAAGAAGAGCTAATTGGTAAACTTTTAGCTTTAGAATTCAATAAGCTTTATAAAAAAGTAGAAAAAGACGACCTCAACCTAACAGTTGGTGACAAAGGGAGTAGAAGTGGAGATAGAGGAGATAGAAGTGATAGAGGTGAAAGAAGAGATAGAGGAGATAGAAGAGATAGAGGTGAAAGACGTGATAGAGATGACCGTCAAGACCGTGGTGAAAGAAGAGAAAGGTCGGAGCACAGTGAGACAAGAGCTGGAAAATCTAAAAAGACAGGCAGTAATCCTCACATGGATACATTTTATGTCAATATTGGTAAAATGGATAATATACATCCGGGTGTTTTGGTGGATATTTTGGCAGGCTACGGTGAGCTCAACAAAAAACAAATTGGGGATATCGATATTCAAAAACGTCATTGTCTAGTTGAAATTGATAAAAAATTCACAAAAACACTGATGTCAGGTAAGATACTAAAATATCGTGGCCGACGAATTACAATTAAAAAAGAAGAATTTAATTTATAATAATATTTTATGCAATCAATAAGGAATATTGCTATTATAGCCCACGTGGATCATGGTAAAACCACACTCGTAGATAAAATTATTCATGCTTGTAAAGCCATGGACGATAGAAAAGATACAGGTGAACTTATATTAGATAATAATGATTTGGAGCGTGAAAGAGGGATTACTATCCTCTCAAAAAATGTTTCAGTAATGTACAAAGGTGTTAAAATAAACATCATAGATACTCCTGGTCACGCGGATTTTGGAGGAGAAGTTGAACGTGTTTTGAACTTGGCTGATGGTGTATTGTTATTGGTCGATGCTTTTGAAGGGCCTATGCCACAGACAAGATTTGTTTTGACAAAAGCTATAGAAATGGGGCTCAAACCCATAGTTGTGATCAATAAAGTGGACAAGGAAAACTGTAGGCCAGAGGAAGTTCAAAGTGATGTTTTTGATTTGATGTTCAATCTAGGTGGATCTGAAGATCAATTGAATTTTGTGACTTTATTTGGCTCTGCACGTGACGGATGGATGAGTTTTGATCACGAGGTGAGAACGCATGAGATTTTACCTTTATTGCAAGCTGTATTAGATGCCATACCGGAAGCCCCTTACCATGAAGGACCAGTACAAATGGGTATTACATCATTGGATTATAATGCTTTTCAAGGAAGAATAGCTATAGGCCGCGTATATAGAGGTGATTTGGAAGAAAACAAAGACTATATATTATGTAAGAGCGGTGGTGTCAATAAAAAAATTAGAATTAAGGAACTTTTTGTTTTTGAAGGACTAGGTAAAGCTAAGGTTTCAAAAGTACGAAGTGGTGATTTGTGTGCCGTGGTAGGTCTTGAGGACTTTGAAATCGGAGATACTATTGCAGATGCTGTTCAACCAGAAGCATTGCCACGAATAGCGATTGATGAACCTACAATGAGTATGTTATTTACCATCAATAATTCACCATTTTTTGGAAAGGAAGGTAAATTTGTTACTTCAAGACATCTTAGAGAAAGATTGTACAAAGAGTTGGAGAAAAATCTAGCTTTGAGAGTAGAAGATGGAGAAACAGAAGATAAGTTTATAGTGTTTGGTCGAGGTGTTTTGCACTTGAGTGTACTTATAGAGACCATGCGAAGAGAAGGATACGAACTTCAAGTAGGAAAGCCGCAGGTAATCATCAAAGAAATTGATGGTGTCAAGTGCGAACCTATAGAAAACCTCGTAATTGATGTTCCAGAAACGTCTTCTGGTAAGGCCATTGAATTAGTGACACAACGCAAAGGACAATTGAAGGTGATGGAGCCTAAAGGAGATGTGCAGCATTTGGAATTTGAGGTGCCTTCAAGAGGTATTATAGGACTGAGAAACCACATTTTGACAGCCACAGCGGGAGAAGCCATCATGACACATAGATTTATAGAGTTTCAACCTCACAAAGGAGATTTGCCAGCTAGATTTAAAGGTGCTATGGTTTCTATGGAACAAGGACAAGCGCTTCCTTTTGCTATAGATAGATTGCAAGATAGAGGAAAGTTTTTTGTTGATCCAGGAGAGCAAGTATATATTGGTCAAGTAGTAGGCGAAAACTCAAGAGACAATGATTTGGAGGTCAATATCATAAAAGGTAAAAAACTTAACAACATGAGAGCCTCTGGTTCTGATGACAATGTTAAAATTGCTCCCAAAATACTCTTTTCTTTAGAAGAAGCCATGGAGTATATTCGTGATGATGAATATCTTGAAGTGACACCTCTCAATTTAAGAATGCGTAAAATAAATTTTAGACCCTCTTGATAAACTAATATTTTCTTTAGGATGGAGGAATCAATGGACAAACCTAAAAAATATTGGTCAGCCACTGATGCAAGAGGGCACATTCAAAGATATTGTGCCTATCAAGACAGATGTCATAAAGAAGTTAGATCTAAGCTCCTTGAGCATGGGATTTATGGAGACTTGTTGGAAGAAATAATTTCCGAACTCATTTTGGACAAGTTCTTAGATGAGGAAAGGTTTTCAAAAGCTTATGCTCGAGGTAAGTTTAGGATGAAACAATGGGGACGCATCAAAATAAAACAAGAGCTTAAACTGAGGTCCATAACAGATTATTGTATTCGGTCTGCCATGAAAGAAATTGACGAAATAGAATACTTAGATACTTTAAAAAATCTATTGGATCAAAAAGAAAAAACACTAAAACCTGTGAATCAGTGGGATAGAAAAAAGAAATTGCTAGATTATGCGCTTGGTAAGGGGTATGAATATGAACTTATTATGGAATTGATATAAAATTTTCTGCAATACTTCACATATTCAGCAGACCCGAAATAATCGAATATATTGAGTTTTCGGTTAACAATTTTCTTTGAAAAGTGATATCTTGATAAACTTATCTTCTACTTCTAGGCATAGATTGCACTAGACCTCGGGACATATTCTCAATGATTAAATCAACGGGACTATTCCAATTCACCTCACCTCTTCGGCTATTAGCCCATACTGTAAAGCTATCATGGGTATTGACTAATGACACATTCAAGTGGATTTCATTGGTTCGGGGTGAGATGTTGGGTACTGATTTATTGAGAGTTTCTCGGAGCACAGTTTGAGCCAGGTCTATAGCCATTGATTCATTATCGCCGCGGTATCTTCTTTTGGTCAAGGAAGTCAAAACTACTGCATCTACACCTAATGCTTCACGCAATTCTGCCACAGTGTATTTTTCAATTTCATAGATATTTAATTGCGCTTGTTCAAGTCGAGCGTTGGTTTCATTGGGGCTTTGAATACGCATATTACTTTGGCTTTGGCGTACTGAAATAGCATTAAAAATGGATTTCTGAAAAGCTATTCTTTCTTCATTGTCTTGAGCTTGCAATTCGTCAATACTGATTTTATCTGGTTTTTTTCCAGTATGAATGATTTCTACGGGTAGAATAGCAATACTTTTGATTCTATTAATTTGTGCTTCATAGTCGCGGGCTTTATAGGTAGTACAAGAACTCATTACTAAAAAAGATATGACTAAAAAATAGGTATAAATTTTTATCATTTTGGATGGGTTTAAAGAGTTAAATATTAAATCGAAAACAACTTTTTGTGGACGGTTGTTATCTGGTTGAGATGTTTTTAAATTTTATTTAACTCGGTATTGTTTCACCCTTCATGAGAAAAATCGTTTAAAATACCTTCTAAATCAGCTTCGGAATATTGGATGGATTTTAATACTTTGTGGTCTTCAGCTCTATAAACTAAATATTCACCTTCTTGCTCTTTGATATAGGAATCGGTGTTTTTATGATCTTTATAATATTTTTGTGTTTCCAAAGCCACTTCTAGTGAGGGGCATGTTTTGCTCATATTGGATCGTTGCACCTCATCGAATAGGGCTTTGAATTGTGGTGCCAAACCAAACTCTAATACCGCACCTGACAAAACATACTGTAAATCTGCCAATGCATCCGCCACTCCCACAATATCTTTTTGTTCTATAGCTTCCATGAGCTCATTGAGTTCTTCTTGGAGAAGAGAGACCCTCAGTTCGCATCTTTTTTCATCTGGGATGGTCGGATGTGATAAAATGGGCATATTAAAAGTGTCATGGAAAGCTGCCACACTTGTTAAAGCTTGAGGTTCGTCAAATATTTTATATTTTTTGGCCATGTGTTTATTTTTATTATAAATAGTAAAGAGCAGCAAAGGTAGTAAAATTTTCAGAGGTAGTTTTGTAGTGTCCCTATTATTTTGGTGTAATAAATGTAAAAATTCAAAAACAATAATTACACTTTGTTCAATAGAATAAAGTTGAAACTCGATATATTTAGTTCCTTTTCACGGTAATTATTCGTCATCAATACTTCAATGAGTTAAAAAAATTATATTTTTTTTTAAAAAATATTTTGTCAGTTTGAAATTAAGTAATACCTTTGCGTCGCTTTTGAAAGTAAAGGCATTAAAATACAATAATGGCCCGTTCGTTTATCGGTTAGGACGCCAGGTTTTCATCCTGGTAGGAGGGGTTCGATTCCCCTACGGGCTACATTAAAAGCACTCATTGGAGT
>CAZBCV010000004.1:0-37700 GCA_964490495.1 uncultured Aureispira sp.
CAACAGCTGACGGACCCGCGCCTCGAACGGGGTGAACGACGTCGGCGCCGGCTTCCGCTCATACGTCAGGGGCGCCTCGCAGGCCACGGCCTTGATCACCGTGTTCCTCGCGATGCCCAACCTGCGGGCGATAGCGGCCTTCGGCACGCCCTCAGCGACCAGCCTCCTGATCAACGCGCAGTCCTCCAAGGTGATCACACTCCGATCGTCGAAGAGTGCTCACTTTTCGAGCGCCTCTACCGCTCAGTCTTCAAGCGCCGTCGACAGTCCAGCCGGTTCCATAACTCGCGCCCTGAGTCGTTCAGCCATAAACACGCCGTGCCCAGCACGTTTCGGGCAAGCCGTTCTCGGCCCGGCGATCATTCTGGCCGTGGGCCGCCAGCGACCCAGCGCCTGGGACAGGCACGTCGCCGACACGGCCTCGACGAGGACCACGGCACCGGCCCCGTACCCCGCGCCGACTCGGACACGCGGGAGACCCGGCTACGCTCTTCACCCGGAAGGTGCCCCTCCGCCGACCCTCCGTGAAAACCCCGGGCCGAGAGCGCCCTTGTGTGCCCTTAAGTCCCTTGATAATTCCATGTCGATGGTTTGTGATGGAGACGTGAAGCGACCGCTGGTCGCGGGGGCAACGGGGTGCGTCACTGACTGGGTCTCGATCGTTCGAGTGGCATACCGTCGAGCCGAGATGCGGGGGCCGAGCCAGCGCCCTGCCTCCTGCGCCATGAAACGGTCCCGGTTCTCGACTCCTGTCCGTAGCCGGTACGACCGACTCTGGGGAAGCGAGTGAAGATACAGCTGCTGGGTCAGGTGATGGCTATCACAGACAGCCGCGCCATAGAGCTGCCGGGGAGCAAGCTCCCGACGCTTCTGGCCGCGTTGGCCCTGGCTGACGGGCGTCCGGCGCACGATGACCGGTTGTGTACCTATCTGTGGGGTCCACATCCCCCGGCGACATATAGAGCACAACTATACACATACGTGTCTCGGCTGCGGGCGAGTCTTGCACATGACATTTCGATCGTTCGGCACCCGTCTGGCTACCGCCTCGCAACGCCGGTGGAGGTCGATACCTTGTGTTTTCAGTCACTGTGCGAGGAAGGCGAGGGCCTACTAGAGCTCGGCGACCCGGCCCGAGCCGTCCGCTTGCTCGATCAGGCATTGACCTTGTGGCGAGGGCCAGCACTCATGGGCGTCACGGAACACATGCACGACTCCGTCGGCCCGACCTTGGACGCTCTCCGCTTGATGGCGATCGAGGCGCGCGCGGAAGCCATGCTCCTGCTCGGCCAGCACCGCCGTCTGACCCGCGAACTGCCCGCGGTGGTCGCCGAGAATCCCGCCAGGGAGCGGTTGAGAGCACAACTCATGCTGGCTCTGCATCACAGTGACCGGCAGACCGAGGCACTAGTGCTCTTCCATGCGGGCCGACGTGAGCTGGCCGAGGAGCTGGGAGTGGAACCTGGAACCTCCCTCATCTCCGCGTACCACACCATCCTTTCCGGCCGCTAGCGGCAAGCCTGAGCGCGCTGACAGCGGCCGGGTCGACAGGCGGCCGAACCGCGTCGTCCGGACCGTCGCGAGTGGAGAGTCCCTCCTCCGGCAGGCTTCGCCGTGGCCGGGTAGCGGCGAACCCACTCCGTCACCGTCGCCCACGCCGACTGGGCCTCGGCTGCGACGTGACTGATGGGCGTGGGCGGCCCGTGACCAGGCCCATGACACGACGCACCCGACGGCGACGGCCTTTCACGGAAAGGGCCGCGTGAGCGTGCGGCACGGGCAGGTCTCCTCCGCGGGGGGCGAGTCCGTTGTGGTGATCACCACACCACCCGGGGAGACCTGCACCCCGTCCTATCGAGACACCGCGGCTCAGACCGGCGACGGCCAGCCCGCCGATGTGCTCACAACGTCATTAGATGCACCAGCTAAGCTGGCACCGCGATGGCCGTGAGGACCAGCCCTCGAGCCACCGTGAAGTGACCGGAGAACTCGTTCAGGTGCGGCCACCGACCGGCGTCATCGATGAGCAGCGTACCCATGATGGTACCGGCTGCAGGGTGGATATCTATCCGGCAGTCCTGGAAGTCTACCTCGCGCCGGGTGAGCGGGTACCACGCCTTGAAGACCGACTCCTTTGCACTGAAGATCAGCCGGTCCCATGCGATTTCCGAGTTATGGCGGGCCAGCCGCTCGAACGTGGGCATCTCTGCTGCGGTCACCACCATCCCCACGATGCTGGGCGGCAGGGGGGCGTGCGGCTCGGCGTCGATGCCCAGCGACAGCAACGGGTCACCCGTTCGGCACACCGCTGCGGCGCGGTAGCCCTCGCAGTGAGTGATGCTCCCCGCCACACCCTCGGGCCACTGCGGGGCGCCTCGCTCGGCCCGGCCGATCGGCGCGGGTGGGATACCTAGTTGCGCGAGAGCTGCCCGAGCGCAACGACGTGCCGTGACGAACTCGCTGCGGCGTCGCGGAACGGCCCGCTCGACAAAGCGCTCCTCCCCGGGAAATGGAGTTTCACCCGCATCGTCGGTGAAGGCCTCGACCGACGCGACCCCGCCCGGGAGCAACTCCTTAATCACGATGGGTGAGGTGCAGCTGCGCTCATGGGCTAAGAGATACCTTCCGGCTCAGGGTATGGACTCCAACTCCGGCAGAAGGATGACCTACCGCATCGCACCTGTCCCAGCCGGACGGAGTTCGAACGGCTCGGCCACCCACTTCGTCATCCGCGAGCAGTATACCCGCAGCTTCGTTACCCAGTCGCGGCCATGGCTTCTGCGGCCGGTAATGGCCCGAAGATCAACCGCCGCCGATATGAGTTCGAAGCTGAACGTGGCGCACTTCGTGAAGGTTCATCTCCCAATCTAGACGGGCGCGGAGGCGAGCGTACCGCTGACTTACCGACCCTGACTTCAGCCACGTGTCGCGAAATAGGCCGCGCGAAGGATCCGAAGCGGTGTCTGGGAGAGCAGCCCCACGCTCTCGGCCCTGTCGAGGCACCGGCGGTGCTACACCTGGAGCAGTGCGACGGTCGCTTCGTCGAGCGTGATCCTCCGCTGCTTATGACTCTTCATGCCCTTTCCCCACCTGGTCCGGCCCGACCATGGCGATGCTGGTCTTGACGGTCGGGATCTGTGACGAAACACCGAGGCGTTCTCATGTGAGAGCGCACAGCTCGCCCCGGCGCGCTCCAGTGACCATGGCTGGCCAGACGAACAGACCCCGGTCAAGGTCTCGGCACGCCTGAACCGAGATCCACGCGGCCTGCTCAGGCGATGGGGGGAGCGGATTCGGGCCTGTCGGAAATTCTGTGGGTGGGGTCATCGGCTCAGGTGGCCGGTACTCGGTTACCGTAGGTGATCGCGAGGGTGTTGAGGATGGCCTTCCAGCCGTTGATACGCCCGGTCGGGTTGGTGCGGTTGTCTCGGATCGCCGCCCGGAACCTCGAGTTCAGGGTCGACACCCTGGGGTTGGACCCACTCGGGGACTGCCGCGGGGCTATACAGACGAGATTTTGGTCAGGTCACGCTCGTGACTTCTTCGGTGCTTTTGAGGCCGGAAAGAGCCGGGCGGCCGTAACCGCCTGCTTGCGGGCGCAACGCATCGACGCGCCCCCACAGCCGTCGCCGTCGTAATTCAAAGCGGCGATTCGGCGGAGTGGGGACAGGCGCATTCCCTTAGTCCTGGCGGAATTCGGAGCAGGGAAACCGAGGCCGACCGGCGACACGTATCCGGTCGCCGCGACGACGTGATCGAAGTGCTGGGCATATCCGTCGGAGAACTCGACACGTTCTCCATCGACGCGGCGGACACGGGTCGGTATGATCGTGCAGTGGGTCCGTACCCTGGAGGGGCTCTTAGTTATCACGAATCCGCGAGGTGGATCACCTTTCGTGGAGTAACGCACGCACGTCCCCAGCATGCCGAGGACTGAGCCCCGGGTTATCAGCCGCACCCTGCGCCCGGTGCACCACGACAGGCGGACGTCGGGTCGCTCCTGGATGATCTCCTCGCAGATCTCCACCCCGCTCTGTCCACCGCCGACCACGAGGACCGACTGGCAGGGTCGGATGCGCGACAGCTCCCTCAGGCCGGAGGCGTGGTAGCAGTTGTCCCCGGTCCGGTCGAACGAGATGTGCGGCGTTCCGTAATGACCCGTCGCAACAACGACAAATGTGTATAGGACTTGTTCGTCAGAGGTCGCGACACACACGTGTGAGTCATACTCAACGACACTGTCGACGCGGGTGAGGAAACGTCTCCGCTGGAGCTCGGTGCGCTCGTCGGCCCATGATTGCATCAGGGCGCGAAATTCCTGGACCGTCACCGTCGACCTTCTCCTGAACTCGGGTGCGATGCACCACCCTGGATTGACCAGCTCTGTGCTCTCGCGGGTCTTGCCCCAAGGCATGGGCTGCCAGATTCCGCCCGGTTCCGGATCCAATGAGTACCAGTCCACGAAGATCCCTCGGCGTGTGAACTCGCGGACGGCCTCGATGCCGAAGATGCCGCTTCCGATGACAGCGCACGTGTTATCCGTAACCATGCCGTGGAATTCCTTTCCCGTTGTCTAAACGGCACCTGCTCTAAGGGGATCAGCTACCCGGCTGCGAGGTCCCGTTGACGGAAGCGCGCCGTCGACACGGCGACGAGAACGACGGCGACGAGCGTCATGGTCAGAGCCGCAGGCCGGTCCCAGGCGTCTCTGGGGACGCCGCCGGTCCAGTGCACCGGGGAGAGTTGACGCGCCCACGACGGGAGTTCCAGCAGTTCGGCCCGCAAACAGACGACGATGCCCCAGCCGACGGGGAGCCAGGCGACGGGCACGGCTCGGGGACTCAGCGAGTGCACGGCCATGGCGCCGGCGATCAGCAGGGCGACGGCGGCGGCATGCGACAGGGTGGCGGTCAGTCCTCTGCCGAAGTAGTGGCCTTCGCCGAAGCCCGCCACGAGGCCCAGGCCGGTGGAGAGACCGCCGAAGAGCAGGACCAGCAACGACCACATCGTCACCACCAGCGTCGCCGATGTCCACCACCGCGACCGGCTGACCACTGTGGACAGGCAATATCCCACCCTGCCGGACATCTCTTCGGCGGCCAGCCACTGCGCGATCTGAACTCCGGCGGCGGCGGCGAGCAGCGCGTTGAGCTGGACGAAGATCGTAAGAGTGACGTTGACGGTGACGTCCTGGTCGGCCTGCGTGGCGGCGCTAAGACGACTGATCTGGGGCGTCAGGTATCCGAAAGCGAGGGCGAACAACGCACTGGCACCAACCCAACCCATCCCGAGACCCCTGGTGAGCTCCAGATGGAGGGTGAGGGGGGAACGGATCCATTGCGGCGCCGTGGGCGGACCCGGCCGCGGGGCGACTATTCCGGCTCCCTGGTCACGCTGAACAGCGACCGCGGCGGCGGCGGCGAACAGACCGACGGCGAGTGCGCCGAAGGCCATCCAGGGCCAGAACGGTGGATCCGCAGCGAACGGCCGGATCTCGGCCAGCCAAGACTGAGGGTTCCATCCGGCCGCCTCCCACTGCTGCGCGTCCACCGCCGCGCGGGCCAGGTAGCTGACCAGCCAGAAACCCGTCGCGAGGAGGTAGGCGGTTCGGGCAGTCCGGCAGCACTGGGCGATCACAGTGCCGATGGCGATGAACACAATCATGAACATCGCGAGCCCACCGGCGTAGCGCCATGACCCGCCTGGAGGGAAATCCAGTGCCGTCAGTCCGGTCGCGGTGATTACCGCGGTCAGCGCCGCCGCGAACGCGGCGGTGCTGACTCCGGCCGCGGTTGGTGCCAGCCGATGGACAGGGTATGACGTCAGGAGGTCGAGGCGTCCGGTGTCCTCGACGCTGCGCGTGAACCGGATCGCCAGGTGCACCCCTATCAGGGGGATCATGATCAGAGTCAGGTAACCCATTTCGTTCACCAAGATGCCGCCCAGGGTGTCCAACTCATATCCACGACCCTGAAGCGCCGCACTGCCGTCCAGTAGTTCGTAGGCGCCGGCGTATCGGTCGCGGCTGACTTGGTCGGGGTACGTCCCCGTGATGGTGGCCGCGCTCGCGACCACGAGGGCGGCCACCGTCGCCGACCAGCCGAGCACCTGGGGCCAGCCGGTGCGCAGACTCAACGACAGACAGCCCCAGTATCCGGTCATCGCGCCGCGCCCTCGGCCACGGCGCTCGGGAGATCGCTGCGGTAGTTGGTGAGGAACAGCTCGTCGAGGCTGGGTGGCTGCACGGTCAGGGAGACCGGTTCGGCGGCGGCCACGCAGCCGATCGCCGCGGCCAGCGTTGCGGGGCCGACCCGGAAGCTGACGTGGGTGCCGTCCGGTCGCGTCGTCACGGCCACGTCGACCAGATCCACGAGCCGGTCGAGGCCGGACAACGGGTACCTCGTCACCGCGGCCACCCGGGTGAGGGTGTGGCTGCGCAGTTCGTCCAGCGTGCCGGTCCGAATCACCGCGCCACGTCTGATGATGCTGACCCGGTCACACAGAACCTCCACCTGGGAGAGGATGTGGCTGCTCAGCAGCACTGTGCGACCGTCGTCCTTCAGCTCACGGACACACCGCTGGAAGATTTCCTCCATAAGCGGATCCAACCCGGAGGTCGGCTCGTCGAACAGAAGGAGGTCGGCGTTCGTGGCAAGCGCCGCGATCAGTGCCACCTTCTGCCGGTTGCCCTTCGAGTAGGTGCGTGTCCGCTTGGTCGGGTCTAGCTCGAAACGATCGATGAGCTCGCGCTTGCGGTGCGGGTCGGCGCCGCCGTGCAGCCGGCCGAGGACGTCGATGCTGGCTCCGCCCGTTAGGCCGGGCCACAGCGCCACGTCGCCCGGGACGTACGCCAAACGCCGGTGAGCCGCCACCGACTGGGTCCAGCAGTCCAGACCGAAGATCGCCGCTTCGCCGGCATCCACCCGGAGCTGGCCGAGCAGGGCCCGGATCGTGGTGCTCTTGCCGGCCCCGTTAGGTCCGAGGAAGCCGTGCACCTCTCCCTGGGCGACCGCGAGGTTCAGGTCGTTCAGTGCGACGGTGCGTCCGAACGCCTTGCGCACACCCCGCACCGTGATCGCATCCATGCCGACATCTTGACACAAGAAGCAAGTGACTGTCATCTTGACTGTTACTTTCTCCACGAGTACTCTTACCGCATCTTTAGACTCGACGGCATGCCGCTCAACCTGCGTCAGCGCAATCGAATGGCCGCGATCCGGGCGATCCAGGACACGGCCATGGAGCTGTTCGACGCTCGCGGCTTCCACAACGTCACCATCGACGACATCGCGCGCGAAGCAGCGGTGTCGCCGTCCACCTTTTACCGCTACTTCGGCTCCAAGGAGGGACTTTTCACCGTCGATCCGTTCGCGGCCGTCGGGGCGGACGCTTTCGGCGAGATCCTGGACCTCGACGACCTTCCCGGCACGATGGCACGCCTCGCGGACAGCGCAGGTGACGGGGGCCCGTGGCGCGGCATGCGGTACGTGCTGGAGGAACCCACGGTCCGGGCAGCCGTCTACGCCACGATGGATGACATGGTTGAGCGCATCACCACCGCCCTGGCCGATCGTGGGCGGGGGCCGACTCCGGCCAAGGTGCTGGCCCGCACCTACATCTTCGGCGTCTACTTCGGTGCCCTCGAGCAGTGGCACAACGACGGGCGCACCGCGCCCATCGGCGGGTACGTGCGCGAAGCGCTGGAAGCGATCGCAGCCGCCCAAGAGGCAGCCGGAATCGGCTCGTCTGCTACCGGCCCACATAACTGGCAGGGCTGAACCGGGTGGTGATGAACCGGATCAGCTCCGGCGTCAGCTCGTCGAGGAAGAAATGGTCACCGGGCAGCATCCGCAAGTCCATGGTGATCGCATGGTCACGCCATCCGGCCAGGTCAGCAGGTTGGACGGTGCGGTCGTCGATGCCGCCGAACACGGTGAGCGGGACGTCGAGCGGCGGCTCATCGACGAACTCGTAGGTCTGCATCACCGCGAAGTCGGCGCGGATGACCGGCAGTGCCAACGCCATCAGCTCTTCGTCGTCAAGCACCTCGGGCGGCGTGCCGTTGAGCGCGTGCAGACGTGCCTTCAGCTCGGCGTCGGAGGCGTCGTGCACCGTGGGCCCGTAGCGTCGGTCCGGGGCCGGTGAGGCGGAAACGAACAGCTGCGACGGTTCGAGCCAGCCACGGCGGCGGAGCAGCCGGGCGAGCTCGAAGGCGAGCAGGCCGCCCATGCTGTGCCCGAACAGTGCGTAGGGCCGGTCGAGCAGCGGTTCGAGCGCGTCGGCCAATGCCCGGACCAGCGGTGGAAGCCGCCGGTACGGCTCCTCCCCCCTCCGTACGCCGTGGCCAGGAAGCTCGACCGGGCGCACCTCGACGTGACCGGGCGCCAACCGGCCCCACTCACGGTAGACCGCTGCGGATCCGCCAGCGTACGGAAGGCACATCAGGCGGGTCGCCGCCTCCGGTCGCGGACGCAGGCACCGGAACCACTGCTCGCTCATGACAGCTGCCGCACGCCGTCCGTGCGCAGGACTCGTCCCAACTCCTCGATCCGGCGGCCGGGGTCGGCCACCACCATCTCCAGGAGCAGACCCCACTGGCGGCGCAGGCGGCCCGCGAGGCGCGGATCGATGCCTTCTGCGGAATGCAGCCACAGGCCCCGGAGAATGCCGTCGTCCTCCATCACGATCAGGCCGAGATCCACCTCGGCCGGTCGCAGACCGGGAGGCACATGCACGAACACCCACCCGTCGTCGGCCGAGACCGGTTCCAGGCGTACTCCGCGCAGCACGGTCGTCGGCAGCGGCGCGTTGAGCAGGTTGAACCCCAGACGCACCCGGTCACGGGCGGCGGGTATCTCCCGCCGCAGCGGCTGCATTGGGACCCCCTGATGAGCGTGGGCCTCGAGGGTTCGTTCCCGGACCCGCGCAATCACGTCGCGGAAGGTCGGGTCGCCGCTCAGGTCGGCGCGCAGGACCAGGGAGTTGACCAGGTAGCCGATGAGGTTTTCGGCTTCCGGCCGCTCGCGCCCGGCGGTCGGGAAACCGACTGCGAGGTCCCGGCTCTCGGTGTACGCCGTGAGCAGCGCGTCGTACGCGGCGAGCAGCACCATGAAGAGCGTGGCGTGCTCGCGATTGGCCAGCGCGCGAAGTCCTGCGGTGAGGCCCGGACCGAGCACGAAGGCATCTCCCGAACCGGGCCCCGCCTCATCGGCCCACACTTCTTCCACAGCGAACGACGCTGCCGGTGGGAGGTCGGCGAGCCGGTCCCGCCAGTACCGGGCGTGTGGGTCAAGCGCACCGGACTCGTACTCCCGGCGATGCCAGGCCGCGACGTCGACGAACTGGACCGGCATCGACGGCAACCTGGGTTCGCGTCCGTCGGCGAACGCGTCGTACGCCACCGACAGCTCGCGCATCAGCACCCCGTAGGACCAGTTGTCGGTGACGGCGTGGTGGATGGAGAGCACCAGGATCCGGTCCCGATCGTCCACGGTGATCAGCCGAGCCCGGACCAGAGGCCCGTCGGCCAGGGAGAACGAACGGCCCGCCTCCTCGTCCAGCACGCGGCGGATCGCCGGCAGCGGGTCGGCGGCGTCGGCCGCGTCGAGCCGGGACCGGACTAGCGGCCAGGCTCCCTCGTCGTCGATCACCTGCACCAACCCAGCCGGCCGGATGACCAGCCGGGTGCGCAGTGTCTCGTGTCGCTGCACAAGGTGGTGGAGCGCCCGACCCAGGGCCTCTTCGTCAAGAGCGCCGCGCAGGCGGGCGGCGGTCACCACCGTGTGGAAGGCGTCCTGCGGTGGGACCGGGCCGTCGACGCAGAGCTGCTCCTGGGCGAACGACAGCGGAAAGTCCTCGCCACGGACCACCGGCTCGATGGCTGTGGGCGCGAGGGCGGCGGGCACGGGACTCCGGGCGGTCAACCAGCCGGCCAGCGTCGCGACCGTCGGATGCTCAAACAGGTCGCGCAGCGACACGTCGACGCCGAGGCGGGCCCGTATCCGCGAGATGACCTGGGTGGCCAGCAACGAGTGACCGCCCAGCTCGAAGAAGTCGTCGTAGACGCTGAGCCCGTCCACCCTGAGCAGCTCGCCCCAGATCTCGACGAGCGCGCCCTGCAGGTCGTCGCGGGGCGGCTCGTACGGCGTGCGCAGGTCGGGGCGCAGGTCCGGGGCGGGCAGCGCCTTGCGGTCCACCTTGTCGTTGGGCGTCAGCGGCAACGCATCCAGGAACACGAACGCTGACGGGATCATGTACTCCGGCAGCCGTTCGGCGAGGGCGGCGCGCAGCTGCGGCTGCAGTCTGCGGGCACGGCGGGCTGCGGTGCCGCTGACCCAGGTCGACAGCGGTCCGTCCAGGGGCGGCGGGCCCGCCGGGGCGACCGGGTGGTCTGCCACGCCGAACCTACGCAGCACCACGTGGTAGGCGCCGTCCGGGCCGTGGCCGGACCAGTCAAGGTCGGCCCGGTAGCCGGCTGCCTCGGCGAACCGGACCAGGTCTTCCGGATCGACCCCGCCGCTCGTCAGCACCCGGGCGTTCGGCACGTCGCGGACGGCGAGGACGTCGCTGCCCAGCTGCCCGCGCAAGGCCTCCATGGACGTCCACTCCTGCCAGGAGCACGTGGCCTGAGGAACGGCGGCGCCGGCGGTGAGGACCACGTCGTACCGGAACCGGGTGAGCTCGTTGTCGAACCGACCGCGCTTGGGCCGCACGCGGACGTCGGCGATGCCGCGGATATGGTTCCGCAGGGCTTCGAAGAAGCGCGGGTCGATCACCAGCTCCTCCTCCTCGGCCACCCGGCGGCGTACCCGCGTGCGCAACGTGTCGTCGGACTCGCTTGGCTCTGCCCGGTACCGCTCGACCGAGGTGTGGAAGGCCTCGAGCAACGGGAGGCTGCGGACGTCGCCGATCAGTACGGCGCCGCCCGGGGCGAGCCGGCCCAGTGCCCCTTCGATCACCCGTGCTAGGTACTCCGCGTCCGGGAAGTACTGCACCACCGAGTTCAGCAGGACGACGTCGAAGAGCTGGTCGGGCAACCGGTCAAGCTGATCGGCGGCGCACGCGTGCAGCTGGATGTCGCCGGGATACCTGGCCGAGGCGCGCAGCCGGTTCAGGGCGACCGTGGAGAAGTCGGTGCCCCAGTAGCGCCGGCACTTCGGGGCCACGGCGTGCAGGACGAGGCCGGTGCCGCAGCCCACGTCGAGCACCGACTGCGGTGCGCGCTGAAGCACCAGATCGGCGGTCCGGTCCACCCAGTCACGCATCTCCGCCGCGGGGATGGGCTTGCCGGTGTAGCTGCTGTCCCACCCGCTGATGTCGAACGTCGGGTCGACCACCGGAGCCGGACCGTCGTACGCGGAGTCCCAGATGCTGCGCCACTGGTCCAGCTCGTCGGACTGGGCCGGGAGCCCGTCGGTCACGACGTACGCCACCAGGCGCTGGTCCCCGGGAGTGTCCTCGCGCACCTGGGCCACCGCCTGCCGGACCGCGGGCTGCTGCGCAAGCAGCGCCTCGATCTCACCCGGCTCGATCCGGAACCCGCGCAGCTTCACCTGGTGGTCCATCCGGCCGAGGAACTCCAAGCTGCCGTCGGCGCGCCGCCGCACCAGGTCGCCGGTGCGGTAGAGCCGGTGGCCCAGTCCGATCGGGAACGGGTGCGGTACGAACCGCTCGGCGGTGACCTCGGGCCGGCCTAGATAGCCGCGGGCCAGGCCGGCGCCGCCGATGTGCAGCTCACCGGGGACACCCGGTGGCACCAGCCCGCCGTGCGCGTCGAGGACGTGCAGCTCGGTGTTGGCGATCGGCTCGCCCAGCCGGATCTCGTTCGTCACCCGCGACACCGCCGACCAGATCGTGGTCTCGGTGGGTCCGTACATGTTCCACAACTCGCCGCCGGACCCGGCCAGCCGCCGAGCCAGGTCCTCGGTGAGCGCCTCGCCGCCGCAGAGCATCCGTAACCCGGCGGGCGGGGCCCATCCGGCGTCCAGCAACAGTCGCCACGTGGAAGGCGTGGCCTGCATCAGCGTGGCCCCGGATGCCGTCAGCGCCGCGCCGAGCCGAGCGCCGTCGGCGGCCACCTCCCGGCTGACCAGGTGCACCCGGGCGCCGGTGCTCAGCGGGAGGAGCAGCTCCAGCATGGAGATGTCGAAACTGAGCGTGGTGACGGCGAGCACGGTGTCCGCCGCGGTGATTCCCGGCAGCTCGCGCATCGAGTGCAGGAAGTTGGTCAGTGCCCGATGCGGGATTTGCACGCCCTTGGGTTGCCCCGTCGAGCCGGAGGTGTAGATCACGTAGGCCAGGTCGTCGCCGTCGCCGTCGACCTCCGGCGGCGCTGTGTCCTCGGCCGCCAGCGCGTCTGCCTCCCGGTCGAGGCAGACCGTCACGGCCGGCGGCTCCGGCAGGCGATCCGCGACGTCACCTTCGGTGAGCAGCATCTTCAGTCCCGAGTCGTCCATCATGAAAGCGAGGCGCTCGACCGGGTAGGAGGGATCGAGCGGGACGTAGGCGCTGCCGGCTCTCAGCGTGCCGAGCATCGCGACCACCATCTCTGGGGTGCGCTCGGTGGCGATGCCGACCAGGTCCCCGTGCCCAGTGCCGAGTCGGTGCAGGTGACGCGCGAGCTGGTTGGCACGGCGGTCGAGGTCGGCGTAGGTCAGGGTCCGGTCGCCGCAGCGCAGCGCCTCGGCATCGGGGGTCGCCCGCGCGCGGGCGGCGACCTCGAGGTGCACCCAGGGCCGGTCCGCCCATGCGCGCCGGGTGTTGTTGGGTTCGTACGCCAGCCGCCGGCGTTCGTCCTCGCTCAACATGTCCAGCTCGGCGACCGGGCGATCCGGCGCGTCAATGATGTGCTCGACAAGCTGGTGCAACGCCCTGGACATCTGCCCGACGGTCGCACCATCGAACAGGTCGGCGTTGTACTCGAACCATCCGCCCAGCCCGTCGGGCCGGTCGAAGACCTGCAGCTCCAGGTCGAAGCGCGCTGTCGCGCTCGCGACGGTGTACGGGGTGACCCGCAGCCCGCCCAGGTCGAGGTCCGGCACCTCGATGTTCTGGAACACGAACGACACTTGGAACAGCGGCGACCGGGACAGGTCGCGCCGCGGGTGCAGCTGTTCGACCAGCCGCTCGAACGGCAGGTCCTGATGCGCGTAAGCACCGAGGCACGCCGTCCGGACCCGGGACAACAGCTCGCGGAAGGTGGGGTTGCCCGTGAGGTCCATCCGCAGCGCCAACGTGTTGACGAAGAAGCCGACCAGTCGCTCGATCTCCGGCCGGGTCCGGTTGGCGATCGGCGCGCCGATTATGAGGTCCTCCTGACCGCTGTAGCGCCGCAGCAGCACGGCGAACGCGGCTAGCACCGTCATGAACGGCGTCGCGCCCTCACGACGGCTCAGCGCGCGCAGCCGCTCGGTCAGCGGACCGGGCAACCGGAACTCCATTGAGCCGCCGCGTGAGGTCTGCACAGGCGGGCGCGGGCGGTCCGTGGGCAGATCGAGTACCGGCGGTGCACCGTCCAGTGCCGCCATCCAGTAGGCGAGGTCATCGGCGAGACCAGGGCCCTCGATCTGCCGGCGCTGCCAGGCGGCGAAGTCGGCGTACTGGATGGGAAGGTCCGGCAGCGGGGACGGGCCGCCGTCCCGCAGCGCCGGGTAGAGCGTGACCAGCTCCTGCACGGCCACCGCCACCGACCAGAGGTCGGCGACGATGTGGTGCACGGTGAGCAGCAGGATGTGCTCCTGCGGCGCCACCCGGAAGAATCGCACTCGCAGCAGGGGGCCGGTCCCGAGGTCGAACGGCCGCTGGACCTCCTCCTGGAGCAGCCGCTGCGCGTCGCTGCCGTTGCAGTCGACCACAGCGAGGTCGGCCTGACCGGTGGCCGCGACCCGCTGCACCGGCTGCCCTGCCGCCTCGGCAAAGGTGGTTCGCAACGCGTCGTGCCGGCGCACGATCTCGTCGCAGCAGCGCCGCCACACCTCCAGGTCCAGTGGCCCGTTCAGCCGTACCGCGATCGGCACGTTATACGCGGCGCTGCCGGGCACGAGCTGCTCCAGGAACCAGAGCCGCTGCTGCGGGAACGAGAGCGGGAACTCACGCACCCGCGCGCGGAGCCGCTCGGCCAGCAGACGCCGCTTGGCGTCCGCGGACAGGCTGTCCAGATCGGGAATGCTCATGTTTCGCTTCCTTCTTCGGCGACCATCAGCTCGCGGAGCATGACGTCCACCTCGTCGTCGGAGAGCTCCTCCACCCCGTCGGCGATCGGCTCGATCGGGGCCGGTGCCGGCACGTCCGTGGCGTCGGCCACGAGCCGGGCCGTGTTCGCCACAGTGGGCTGGTCAAAGAAGTCGCGCAGGGCCAGCTCCACACCGAACCGCGCGCGCAGCGTCGTGCCGATCTGGACCGCAGCCAGGGAGTGGCCGCCCAACGCGAAAAAGTCGTCGTTGCGGCCGATGCGGTCGATGCCGAGCACGTCCCGCCAGACGGCCGCGATGTCCGCCTCGGCGCCGGGGGCCGGCTCGTCGTACGGGATGTCGAGATCGGGGCGCGGGTGCAGCGTGAACGGTGCGGCTGCCTCGGCCAACTCGGTGGCCAGCCTGGCCGGGTCTATCGCTGCGGCCGCCCGCTGCGCCGCAACCAGGTCACGGGTGGAGACGACCAGCTGGGCGGGCAGCGGGTCGGTCACCAGGATCCGGCCGAACAGGTCGCTGCCCTCGGCCACGGTCAGCCCGCCGGCCGGGTCTTGCAGGGAGGCCAGGCCGGTCGGCGAGGGCTCCGGCGGGGCCGATGCGGCGCGCTCGATCTCCTCGCGCATCGACGCCGGTTGATGGATCCGCTTCATGGTGAAGTCGCGCATCTGCACCAGCAGCCGACCCTGGTCGTCGTGGACGTCGGCGTCGCAGGTGAGCGTCTCGCCCGACGAGTCGCCGCCCTCCTTGACCCGAATGTGACACACCATCCGGCTGGTCAGGCCTCGAACGAAGCGCAGGCTGCCGTACCAGAACGGCAGGTAGTAGCCCTCGGCGGCGTACACCCGCGACGCGCCGCCCACCACGTCGAGCAGGGCAGGGTGCAGCAGGTAGGTGTCCAGGTCCGCGGCGTACCGCTCGGGCAGGTCCAGGATAGCGACCATCCCGTTGCTGCCGATGTGGATACGGGTCAGGCAACGCCACCGACCGTGCACCGCGAACCGGATGAGTCCGCCCTCGGCGGCGAAGTCCAGCCGCAGCCGGTGCCGGAGCTCATCCTCTCCTTCGATCACCTCCTGGACGTTGCAGGCGTCGAGCAGTTCGCCGACCACGCGCCGGGGCCGCTCGACCGGGTCGTGCAGCACCACCGTGCCGGCGCAGTGCTCCTGTCGGCCGTCGGCCCTTCGGCTGTGGACGCGGAATTTCATGGCCCCACCGTCTCCCTGCTCGACCGTGGTCAACATCTCGCGCTCCTGGCCGTCCGGGACGATCACCGGCGAGGTGAAGAGCACGTGCTGGAACTCGATCTCCCTGCCGTCGGCGAGCGGTGCCACCGCGGCCCGGACCATCTCCAGGTAGGTGGTGCCCGGGACCAGCCCGTGCCCCTGCATCCGGTGCTCGTCGACGATCCAGCTGTCCGCCGCGTTTATGGTGGTGCGGAACGTCTCGGCCGTTGCGGTGCGCTTCAGGCGCCGTTGCAGCAACGGGTGGCCGATGTCGGGCCCGCCGGCCGGGTCGGACGCCATTCCGGTGTCGCGCCAGGTGTCCCAAGCCACGGCTGTCACGCCGTCCCGGCCAGCCGCGAAGGTGTCCATGAAGGCGTTGGCCGCGCAGTAGTCCAGCTGACCCGGGCCGCCGAGGATCGCGGTGCGCGAAGAACACAGCACGAAGAAGTCGAGTGGGTCCTGGCTGCATACCTCGTCCAGGACCAGGGTGCCGCGGGTCTTGGGGGCGAGAACCGCGTCGGTGTCAGCCCGCGACGTCACGGCGAGCAGACCGCTCGCGGGCAGCCCGGCCGCATGGACAACGCCGGACAGCGCGCCGAAGCGGGCCCGCAGCTCGCCGACCGCCCCAGCGGTCTGCGCGAGGTCCGTGACGTCGGCGTGCAGCACCATCGGACGGGCACCGAGGTCGCGGAGCGTCTGCAGACGTCGGATCCGCCTGCTGGTCGGGTCGTCGGCGTCATGCTGGGCCAGCCATTGCGGCCAGGCCTCCTCGGGAGGGACGGGGGTACGCCCGAGGAGGCCGATCGCCGGGGACCGCACGGAGCGGGCCAGATGCTCGGCGAGGGCCAGGCCGATGCCACCCAGGCCGCCGGTGACGAGGTAGACGCCGTGGTCGCGCAGCCGACCCGCGGACGGGCCGGGCCCGGGGTCGAGCTCGACAGCATCGAAGGTCCGGCCCCACCAGTGACTGCCCCGCCGGGCCAGCACCGGCTCGTCCGGCACCGACCGCAAGGCACCGGTCAGCGCCTCGAGGCTCACCCCGGCAACGTCGAGGAGGCGGCAGGTGACACCGGGGACCTCCTGAGGGACAACGGTGCACGGGCCGATCAGGGTGGCGTTCTCCGGCTGCAGGCACTCGTCGCCGGTCACGCTGAACACCCCCCGTGTCAGCACGTCCAGGGTGAGGGCCGGGTGGCCCGCCCTGCCGGCGAGCGCCTGCGCGAACGCCAGGAGGCTGTGGAATCCGAGGGCCTCGGCACGGTTCAGGTCGGCACCGGGTTCCACGGCCAGGCTCCACAGGTGGACGACCCGCGCGGGCCGGCGATCGCCGAGCGCGTCGAGTAGGCGCCGGTAGTCGTCCCGGTCAACGGGGTTGACGGTGAAGGCATCCGGTCCGGTCTGAGCGAACCCCCCTCCCGCGCCGACACGGACGACGGTGGGGAGGGATTCGCCCAGAGCCTCACCCGAGGGAAGATCCGCACCCAGCACCAGCCAGGGGCCCTCGGCGGCACGAGGCCGGACCGGCTGCAGCCGTCGCCAACTCGGGCGGTAGGTCGGCGACGAGGCCGGAGGCGGGACTGGTCCAGGTGCCTGCGAGCGATCGGGCTCCACCCAGAAGCGGCGGCGCTGGAACGGGTACGAGGGAAGGCGCACCCGGCGGCGGCGGTCGGCCTCGCATACGGCGTCCCAGTCGAGCACGGCACCCGCGGCCCAGATCGTGCCCAGCCCGTCCAGGAGGGCCTGCCGGTCGGACCGCTTCTCGTCGGGCTTGCGCATGGTGCCGACCGCGACCCGGTCTGCCGTCCAGGACCGGTGTCTCCGGGCGAACGTGGACAGCGAGTCACCCGGGCCGATCTCCAGCAGAATCAGGTCGGGATCGGCCAGCAGGGTGCCGAGGTTGTCTGCGAAGCGCACGGTGGAGCGCAGGTGCGCGCCCCAGTATTCCGGGTCGGTGGCCTGGTCGTCCTCGAGCCACGTCCCGGTCAGGTTGGAGCAGATCGGCGTCCGTGGGGGGTGCATCGCGACCCCGCGGACCTCTTCGACGAACGGCTGCACCGCGTCCTCGACCAGCGCCGAATGGAACGCATGCGAGGTGTGCAATCGTCGCCAGCCGACGCCTCGGGCCACGAGGCGCCGCTCGAGGTCGTCCACGGCATCAGCCGGACCCGAGGCGACGCAGAGAGCGGTGCCGTTGACGGCGGCGAGGCTGAGCCGGTCGGAGAGAAGCGCCGCGGTCTCGGCCTCGGGCAAGAAGACGGCCAGCATCGCACCGTGCGGGGTGGCCTGCATCAGCCGGCCGCGCGCGGTGACCAGGGCGGCGGCGTCCTCGAGGCGGAATACGCCGGCGAGGCAGGCTGCGACGTATTCGCCGATGCTGTGGCCGGCCAGCGCATGCGGTTCGACGCCCGCCGCGATCAGGGTGCGGGCCAGGGCGTACTCGACGGCGAACAGAGCCGGTTGGGCCAGCTCGGTCTCCGCCAGGTCCGCCTGCGGCTCGCCCGCCGGGAACAGCGCCGCGCGGACCGGAGGGGGGAACAGATCGAGGCAGCGGTCCAGCTCGGCGCGGAACACCGGGTCCTCGCCCCACAGGTTGCGTGCCATGCCGGCGTACTGGGTGCCCTGCCCCGGGAAGAGGAAGGCCACCTTCGCCGGTCGCCCGGTGGTGCCCGAGGCACCGGCCCGGCGCAGCCGGCGCACCGCGTCGGCCCGATCGAAGGCCACCACCGCCCGCCGCTGCTCGAAGGCCCGTCGCCGAGTGGCCAGGGTGAAGGCCACGTCGGCCAGCTCGTCGTCCGGGTGTGCCTCGAGGTGGTCGGCGAGTCGCTCGGCGGCCTGCGCTAGCGAGGCCTCTGTGCGCGCCGACAGCGGCAGCAGCTGCCAGGGACGGCCGGGCTCGGCCGGTGCAGCCGCCGGTCCCTCCTCCAGCACCACGTGGGCGTTGGTTCCGCCGATGCCGAACGAGCTCACCCCGGCCCGGCGAGGCTCGCCCGTGCGGGGCCACGGCCGGTGCTGTGCGTTCACGAAGAACGGGCTGGTCTCCAGCGCCAGCTCCGGGCTGGGCCGTTCGAAGTGGAGACTGGCCGGGATGGCCTCGTTCTTGAGTGCCAGCGTCGCCTTGATCAGCGAAGCCGCGCCGGCGGCCGCGTCCAGGTGGCCGATGTTGCCCTTCACCGAGCCGATCGCGCAGAAGCCACGCGACGTGGTGCCCTCCCGGTAGGCGCGGGTGAGAGCCGCGATCTCGATCGGGTCACCCAGCGCCGTGCCTGTGCCGTGGGTCTCCACGTAGCCAACCGTCTCCGGCGCGACACCGGCGATGCCGAGCGCCTCGGCAATGACCTCGGCCTGGCCCTCCACGGCGGGCGCGGTGTAGCCCACCTTGAGCGCACCGTCGTTGTTCACCGCCGAGCCGCGGATCACCGCGTCGATCTTATCGCCGTGCTCACTGGCGTCCGCGAGCCGACGCAACACCACCAAGGCGACGCCGTTGCCGATCACGGTTCCGCCGGCCGCGGCGTCGAACGGCCGGCAGTGGCCGTCCGCGGACAGGATGCCACCCGGCTCGTACTGGTAGCCGTTACGCAGTGGGACATTCACCGAGACCCCGCCGGCCAGGACCATGTCGGACTCCCCGGACAGCAGGCTCTGGCAGGCCAGGTGGACGGCCACCAGCGAGGTGGAACAGGCGGTCTGCACGGTGATGGCGGGCCCGCGCAGCCCGAGCTTGTACGCGACCCGGGTGGCGAGGAAGTCCTTGTCGTTGGCGAGCTGGGTCTGATACGGGCCCAGCGCCTCGATCAGGCTGTAGTCGGCCATCAGGTTGTAGAGGAGATAGGTGTTCAGGCTGGCCCCGGCGAAGATCCCGATCCGGCCGGGGAACGCCCGGGCGTCGTAGCCGGCCGACTCCAGCGCTTCCCAGGCGCATTCCAGCAGGACGCGGTGCTGGGGATCCATCAGCTCCGCCTCGCGCGGGCTGACGCCGAAGAAGCCGGCATCGAAAGTGTCGGCGCCGTCGAGGACGCCCTTGGCGCGGACGTAACCGGGCCGACTCACCAGCGCAGGGCTGACCCCGGCCGCGTGCAGCTCGTCCGCCGAAAAGGAGGAAATGCCCTCTCTGCCGGTCGCCAGGCCCGCCCAGAAGGCGTCCACGTCGGCGGCTTGCGGGAAGCGCCCCGCCATGCCGATGATAGCCACCTGGGACGGATCGTCGGTCAAGTCACTCATTGTTCACTCCCTGCCAGATCGCTAAGATTCCTCGCCCGGCGGTCGGCGGCCCGGCGGCGTTCCGCCCATGCCTCACGTCGGCCAGCCACCCGCTCCCGGGCAGCTGCCAGTGGATCGGCGACCGGGCCGGCGCCGAGGTGTTCGGCCAGTGCACGCACGGTCGGGTACTGGAACAGCTCGACGAGCGTGACCGGCCGTTTGAGGGCGTCCTGCAACGCACCGCGCAGCTCGGCCAGCAGCAGCGAATGGCCGCCCAGGTCGAAGAAGTTGTCGTGCACACCGACCTGCTCGATGCCGAGCATCCGGCTCCATGCCGCGGCTATGGTTCGCTCCAGGTCGTCGCGCGGGCCCTCGTACGCAGTGGCCAGGTCGGGCCGCGACAGCTCCGGTTCGGGCAACGCCGCACGGTCCACCTTGCCGTTAGGCAGCAATGGGAAGGACGGCAGCCGGACGAAGACGCTCGGCACCATGGAGTCGGGCAGCCGCTGCCGGAGGTGGGCGATGAGCGTGCCCGCGGCGGGCCGCTCGTCGCCGGACAAGTAGGCGACAAGCCGCTTGTCACCGCCGTGCGGCCGGGCAGTGACGATGGCGTCGCAGACGGCCGGATGGTCGATAAGGACCTGCTCGATCTCGCCGAGCTCGACCCGGTGACCGCGGATCTTCACCTGGTGGTCGAGCCGACCCAGGTACTCGATGGCGCCGTCGTCGCGGAACCGCGCCTGGTCACCGGTCCGGTAGAGCCGAGTCCCGGGCGCCGCGCCGAACGGGTGCTCGACGAACCGCTCCGCGGTCAGGTCCGGCCGATTGAGGTAGCCCCGGGCCAGGTTCCGTCCGCCGATGCAGAGTTCGCCGGCCACGCCGACCGGTAGCGGCTGCAGCAGGCGGTCGAGCACGTACATCCGGGTGTTGGCGATGGCGTGGCCGATCGGCACCGGTCTCGGGTCGCCGTCGCGGCGGCACGCCCAGGCGGTGACGTCGACGGCCGCCTCGGTCGGGCCGTACAGGTTGTGCAGCTCAGCCTGCGAGACGGCGAAGAACTGCTCCTGCAGCTCACGCGGCAGGGCCTCGCCGCTGCAGATCACCCTGCGCAGGCTGGGACAGTCCGTCGCCCCGTCCTCGCCCACGAAGACCCGCAGCATCGACGGGACGAAGTGCACCGTAGTGATGTGCTCGCGGCGGATCGTCTCCGCCAGGTAGCGGGCGTCGCCGTGCCGGTCAGGAACAGCCACCACCAGGCAGGCGCCGGTCATCAGCGGCCAGAAGAACTCCCAGACCGACACGTCGAAGGAGAACGGCGTCTTCTGCAGCACCCGGTCGGAAGCGTCAAGCTGATACTCGTCCTGCATCCACAGCAGGCGGTTGCGGATGCCGGCATGGACGTTCATGACCCCCTTGGGCCGCCCGGTGGAGCCGGAGGTGTAGATCACGTACGCCAGGTCGTCGCCGTCCACCTCGACGCGGGGCGACGACGCCGGTTCGCCGGCGAGGACCCCGACCGCTTCGTCGACGCAGATCACGTCCGCCTCGACTCGCGGCAGCGAGGGCGCCAGGCGGCTTTGGGTGAGCAGCACCTGTACCTGGGCATCTTCCAGCATGAACGCGACGCGGGATTGCGGGAGACCAGGATCCAGGGGCAGGTAGGCACCGCCCGCCTTGAGCGTGGCGAGCAACGACACCACCATCTCGACGGAGCGCTGCATGCACACACCCACCAGCACGTCGCGGTCCACGCCGAGCCGGCGTAGGCGGTGCGCGAGCTGGTTGGCGCGGCGTTCCAAGTCGGCGTAGCTGAGCGACTCGCCCCCGAAGCGCACCGCCTCGGCGCCCGGTGTCGCCCTGGCCTGTGCCTCGAACTGCTCGTGGATCAGGCCGGCACCGGGCCACTCCCGCTGGCCACCGTCGCCGAGCGCCAAGACCTCCCGCTGCTCGTGCTCGTCGAGCAACGGGAGGCGGCCGATGGACCGGTCCGGGTCGGCGGCGACCCCGGCCAGCACCACCTGGAGGTGGTGGACGATGCGGCGGGCGGTGCCCTCGTCGAAGAGGTCGAGGCTGTACTCGAGGTGGCCGTGGACGCTGCTGCCGTCCTCGGTGAGCAGTAACTCGAGGTCGAATTTCGCCGTGCGGGAGTCCACCGGCAGCGGTTCGACCCGCAGGCCGCCGCCGGTCCACGCCGGGAACGGGACGTTCTGCAGGGCGAACCCGACCTGGAAGATCGGCGTACGGGCCAGGCTGCGGTCCGGCCGCAGCGCCTCCACCAGCCGCTCGAACGGGACGTCCTGGTGCTCGTACGCGTCCAGGCAGACCTGCCGTACCCGCCGCAGCAACTCGCGGTAGGTGGGGTCTCCGGAAAGGTCGGTGCGCAGCACCAGGGTGTTGACGAACAGGCCGATCAGCGGCTCCAGCTCAGGCAGCTGCCGGTTGGCCACCGGCGTGCCGACCACCACGTCCTCGGCGCCGCCGAGCCGGCCGAGGAGAACTTGGAGGGCCCCCGTTAACACCATGAAGAGGGTGGCTCCCTCGGCACGACCGAGGGCGCGCAGGCCCTTCACCACCTCGGGGGGTACGGCCAGCTCGAGCGCGGCGCCTCGATAGCTCTTCGTCGGCGGCCGGGCCCGGGCCAGGGCCAGGTTGAGCTCGGCGGGCGCCCCGCGCAGCTGACGGACCCAGTAGTCCAGGCTGGCCGGATCGGTGTGCTGGTCATGCTGCCATCGAGCGACATCGGGATACTGGACGTCTAGGGCTGGGAGTGGGCTCCGGGTGTCGGCGGCGTACGCTGCGTAGAGCGCCAGGACCTCGCCCAGCAGCACGCCCAACGACCACTGGTCGGAGACGATGTGGTGCATCGCGAGCAGCACAACCGCCTCGTCGTCGGTACGGCGCACCACCTCCCAGCGCAGCAGCGGCCCGTCTGCCAGGACGAACGGCCGGTCGAAGAACCGTTCCGCGAGCTCGGCCTCGGCACCATCCCGACTCTCGCGCACCACGAGCGCGGCCGGAACCTCCGGTCGCACCACAAGCCAAGGCTTGCCGTCGATCTCCGGGAACACCGCGCGCAGCGCCTCGTGCCGCCGCATCACCTCGTCGCAGGCGCGCCGAAGGGCTGCGACGTCCAGGTGGCCGCGGACCAGCAGTCCCGCCGACAGCACGTAGGCGCGGGTGCCCGGGGCGAGCTGCTCCAGGAGCCACAGTCGCCGTTGGGCTGCCGTCGGCGGCAAGGGCGCGGCCGGATCATCGCGGCGCGGCACGACCGGTGCGCCGACGGCCGCCTCCGACCGGGCGCCGCGATCGCGCAGCTGGGCGGCCAGGGCGGCGACGGTCGGGTGCTCGAACAACGCGCGCAGCGGCAGGTCCACGCCGGCGACCGGCCGGAGCCGGCTCACGACCCGGGTGGCCAGCAGGGAATGCCCGCCCAGGGCGAAGAAGTCGTCGTCCAGACCGACCTGCTCGGCTCCGAGCAACCGGCCGAAGACCTCGGCGACCATTTGTTCCAGCGGATCGCCCGGGGCCCGGTAGGGGAGCACCGAGCCGCTTCGGCCGAAATCCGGATCGGGCAGGGCCGCCCGGTCGATCTTCCCGTTCGGAGTGAGCGGAAACGCCGGCAGGTGGACGAAGGCTGAGGGCACCATGTACCCCGGAAGCCGCTCGCGAAGGAACACCGCCAGCTGGGCGGCCGGCACGTCGGCGGCGGCCAGGTAGGCCACCAGCCGAATGTCGCCGCCGTGCTCGTGGGCGGTGACCACTGCCCCGCCCACCGCCGGGTGGGCGCTCAGCACCTCTTCGATCTCGCCGAGCTCGATGCGGAAACCGCGGACCTTCACTTGGTGGTCGACGCGGCCCAGGAACTCCAGGCTGCCATCGGCCCGGCGGCGCACCAGGTCGCCGGTGCGGTAAAAGCGGCCAGCCGGGTCGGTGAGCTCGACGAAACGGTCGGCGGTGAGTTGGGGTCGGCCCAGATACCCGCGGGCCAGCCCAGCACCGCCGATGTGCAGCTCGCCGGGGACGCCGGGCGGCACCAGCTGCCCGCGCCGGTCGAGTACGTGTAGTCCGGTGTTGGCGACCGGCTCACCGAGCAGGATCGGACCGGGGACGACCCGCCAGACCGCCGACCAGACGGTGGTCTCAGTCGGGCCGTACATGTTCCACAGCTCCGCACCTCGTGGACGCAGCGCAGCCGCCAGACCCGGTGGCAGCGCCTCCCCGCCGCACAGCATGCGCAGCCGCGGCGAGCCCGTCCAACCTGACTCGATGAGCATCCGCCAGGTCGACGGCGTGGCCTGCATGGTCGTGACGCCGCCCCGGTCCAGCATCCGCGCCAGCTCGTGGCCGTCGGCGGCCACCGTCCGCGGCACCAGCACCACCCGGGCGCCGGTCACCAGTGGCAGCAGCAGCTCGAGCACCGAGATGTCGAAGGAGAGGCTGGTGACGGCGAGCAGCACGTCGTCCCGCGAGAGTCCCGGCCGCTCCTGCATGGAGCGCAGGAAGTTGTCCAGCGCACGGTGCGGGATCTGCACGCCCTTGGGCCGTCCGGTCGAACCGGACGTGTAGATGACGTAGGCGAGGTCCTCGCCGGCGACGGCACCGGCCGGCGGATGCACTGGCCGCCCGGCCAGCTCGCCGGCTATCGCGTCCAAACATGCCACGACGGCGGCCCCGGACGGAACCCTGTCGCGCACCCGGGACCGAGTGAGCACCAACGGTGCCCGCGAGTCGTCGAGCATGAACTCCAGTCGCGCATGCGGATAGTCCGGGTCCAGCGGCAGGTAGGCACCCCCGGCCCGGTGCACGGCCAGGACGGCAATGACGGTCTCCGGCGAAGGATCCAGGCAGAGGCCGACCAGCACGTCGCGGCCGACACCCCGCCCGCGTAGCCAGTGCGCGAGCTGGTTGGCGCACCGGTCCAACTCGGCGTAGCTGAGGGTGCGGTCCTCGAGACGAAGGGCCTCGGCGTCGGGCGTCTCCCGCGCCCGGCGGGCGATCCGCAGGTGCGTCCGATCGCCTTCCGGCCAGTCGCGCCGGCTGTCCGCACCGCACGCGAGCAGCGCCGCCCGTTCCTCGTCGCCGAGCAGTGCGAGCGCCCCGATCGGCGTGTCCGGGTCGGCCGCCGCCGCGATCGCGAGCCGGCCGAGGTGCTCGGCCATCCGCTCGATGGTCGCCGCGTCGAACAGGTCGCGGTTGTACTCGATCAGGCCGCTGAGGCCGGCGTCGCCGTCGTCGACGAGTTGCAACTCCAGATCGAATCGCGCCGTCCGGCTGCGCAGCGGGAGCCGGGCCATCACCAGCCCCGCCACGTCGACGATCGGCAGCGGTTGTGCCTGGTAGGCGACGCTGACCTGGACGAGCGGTGGCCGGCTGAGGTCACGTGCCGGCTTCAGCTCCTCCAGCAGCCGGTCGAAGGGAACCCCCTGGTGGGCGTACGCCCCCAGGCAAGCGTCCCGGACCCGGTCGAGCACGTCGGCGAAGGTCGGGTCACCAGCAAGGTCGGTGCGGATCGGCAGAGTGTTGACGAAGAAGCCGATGAGTCCTTCCAGCCCGGCCCGGTCCCGGTTGGCGACCGGGACACCGACGACCACGTCGTCCTGCTGGGTGTAGCGGTGCACGAGGACCTCGAACAGGGCGAGCAGCACCATGAACGGGGTGGCCCCGCGAGCCTGCCCGATGGCGACGAGGTCCCGAACCGGGTTGACCGGAAGCTCGAAGTGCCAGGAGTCGCCGCGCGATGACGCGACCGGCGGGCGCGGGTGGTCCAGCGGCAGCTCGAGCACCTGCGGGGCCCCAGCCAGCCGGTCGGTCCAGTAGCGCAGGTCGTCGTCCCAGTCGTCCCGCTCGTACCGCGCGACCTCGCCGTACTGCAACGGCAGTGGTGGCAGCCCTGCCGGGCGGCCCTCACAGTGCGCGGCGTAAAGCGTGGCGAATTCCGCGAACAGCACGCTCACCGACCACCCGTCGGCCACGATGTGGTGCAGGACGACTATCAGGCGGTGCTCCTCGTCGGCGACGCGGAGCAGCCGCAACCGCAGCAGCGGCCCGGTCGCCAGGTCGAACGGGGCGCTGACGGCCGCAGCCACGCGGTCCGCGAGAGCATCGCCGGGCGCCGCCCGCAGGTCCTCCTCGTCGAGGTCGACCGCCACGCGGGGCGCCACTACCTGAAGCGGTGCACCGTCCCGTTCGACCACCGTGGTGCGCAGCGACTCGTGCCGGGCGACCAGATCCGCGACGGCGGCGCGCAGCGCCGCTCGATCCAACGGACCGCGCAGCTGGACCGCCGCGGGCACGAGGTAGGCGGTGGTGCCGGGGTCGAGTCGTTCGAGAAACCAGAGGCGGCGCTGCATGGCCGAGAGCGGATAGGTCTTCTCTCGGTCGGCGAGACGCCTCGAGACGCGTGCACGCTGTTCCGGTGAGAGCCCGGCCAGCCGTTCGCGCAGCGTCATCGGTTGTCCTCTTCCGCCAGCAGGGCCTGCCGCTCGTCGGCGGGCAGACGCTCCAGCTCCTCGAGCAGCGTGTCGTTCGGGTCGTCGGTGGGCGGGTCCTCAGTGGCCGGATTGTCCGCGTCGTCCAGCACGGCCAGGATTTGCTCCGCCACCCGGCGGACCGACGCGCCCTGCAAGAGACCGGCGATGGGCAGAGTGACGCCGAGCTGCGTCCGGATCTGGTTCCGCAGCCCCATCGCCATCAGGGAGTCCAGGCCCAGCTCCAGGAAGGCCTGGTCGAATCCGACCTGGACGGCGGGGACGGCCGCCGTGCGGCGGGGACCGGAACCCGAGCTCAGAGCCACGCTGACACCGCGGGCGAGGTGTTCGGCAAGAACGTCGAAGCGCTCGGCCGGGGGCGACGCCAGCAGTGCAACACGGGTGAGCAGCGGGTCCCCGCCCGGCTCGGACGCGGGCGCGGCTGCGGGCGCCGGCGCGGGTAGGTGGGTCGCCGACGGCGACTCGAACCAGTGCCGGATCCGCACGAACGGCGAGGTCGGCACCTGCACCCGGCTGCGCCGGTAGCCGCGGTCGAACCCGAGCCAGTCCACGTCGGTGCCGTACCGGTACAGCTCGGCGAGCGTGGTCAGAAGGGTCTCCCAGTCGTCCATCCCGGCCCTCAGGCTGGGCAGGCGCAGCATGTCTTCGCCCGGGCCGAGGTCGTCGAGCAAGGTGGCGTCCGGGCCGATCCCGAGGAACCTGTCGTGCCCGAGACCTCGCAGCGTTGCCACGCCGTCGGCGAACCGCACCGAGCCGCCTGCCTGCCCACTCCAATGCTCGGCTCCCGGTGCGCGATCCCAGGGCTGCAGTGCCCCGGTCAGGCTGGACACGAACGGGATACGCGGCGGTGCCTGGTCGATGTCGGCGACGGCCCGGCGGAAGGCGTCCAGCCCGGGGGCGCCTGCCTCGGCGAGCCGCGCCCGCTCGGTCACCAGCCGCAGCGCGCCCTCCAACTTGATCACACCGGCGGTGCAGGCCGCCGCCACCTCGCCCACGCCGTGGCCGAGCACCGCGGCCGGCTCCACCCCCCAGGAGCACCACAGCTGGGCGAGCGCGTACTCCATCGCGAACAGTGCCGGCTGCGCCAGGGTCGGACGGCGCAGGTCCGTTACGTCCGGGCGCACCGGAAAGGACACCGGCAGCAGCGGGTCGGGGAGTAGCTCGTAGCAACGATCGAGCGCCTCCCGGAACACGGGGGCGGTTGCGTACAGGGTACGCGCAACGCCGGGGCCGGTGCCCTCGCCGCCGAAGAGGAATGCGACCTCGGGGTCGCGGACCGGGGCGGGCGAAGGGTGCTCCATCGCCGCGGCGAGCGCTGCGTGCAGCTCCGCCCCCGTGCCGCCCACTACCGCCAGCCGATGGGCGAAGTGCATACGTCCGGTGTTGGCGGACCAGCAGTAGTCCGCCACCCGCGCCGGCGCGGTGGCCCCGAGCAACTCGAGGTGCCGGGCGGCGAGCGCGCCCAGGCTCTCCTCGCTGCGGGCGGACAGGGCCAGAACGGACAGCGGTCGACTGTCGTCCGCCGCCACCGGCTGCCGCTGAGGGCCCTCCTCGACGAGCAGGTGGACGTTGGTGCCGCTCAACCCGAAGCTGCTCACGCCCGCGATCCGGCGGCCGTCCCGAGGCGCCCACTCGGTGAGCCGGGTCGGCACGGTGAACGGCGGACGTTCCAGGCCGATGAGGGGGTTCAGTCGTTCGAAGTGAAGGTGGGCGGGGATCGCCCGATGACGCAACGCCAGAATCACCTTGATCAGGCCGGCCACCCCCGCGGCCGCCTCCAGGTGACCGACGTTGGTCTTCACCGAGCCGAGGTGCCACTCGGCGCCCGGTTCCGCCGGGTAGACCTCGGCCAGCGCCTCGGCCTCGATGGGGTCACCGAGGGCCGTCCCGGCGCCATGTGCCTCGATGTAGGAGACCTGGCTCGCCTCGACGCCTGCGGCGTCCAGGGCGCGACGCAGCAGGTCACGTTGGGACAGCACATTCGGTGCGGTGAGGCCGGTGCTGCGGCCGTCCTGGTTGATCGCCCCTCCGCGGATCACAGCGAGCACGTCGTCGTCGGGGCGCGCGTCGGAGAGGCGCTTGAGCACCACCATCCCGCAGCCTTCGCCGCGTACGAACCCGTTCGCCGCCGCGTCGAACGTCCGGCACCGGCCGTCCGGCGCCATCATGCGGAACTGGGAGAAGCCGATCGTGGCGAGCGGCGAGAGCATCACGTTCACTCCGCCGGCCAGGGCCAGGTCGCATTCGCCGGACCGGAGGCTCTGGCAGGCCAGGTGCACCGAGACCAGCGAGGAGGAACACGCGGTGTCGACCGACACCGCGGGGCCGCGCAGGTCGAGGACGTAGGCGAGCCGGCCGGAGACGATGCTGTGCGCGTTCCCGGTCACCACATACGGCGTGACATCGTCCGGCCGGCGGAAGTTGCGGATCGCGTAGTCGTTGCCGATCACGCCGACAAACACGCCGGTGCGGCTACCGGCCAGCCGGGCTTGCCCGGCGTCCTCCAGCGCCTCCCAGGCCACTTCCAGGACCAGCCGCTGGTTGGGATCCATCGCCTCGGCCTCACTTGGCGAGATGCCGAAGAACGCCGCGTCGAACTCGTCGATCCGGTCCAGGAAGCCGCCCCAGCGGGTGGTCATCGTCCCCGGCCGGCCGGCCTCGCTCTCGTAGAAGGCGTCGACGTCCCAGCGGTCCGGCGGGACCTCCTGGATCGCGTCCACGCCGTCGGAGAGCAGACGCCAGTACGAGTCGGCGTCCACCACGCCTCCCGGGAAGCGGCAACCGACGCCCACGACGGCGATCGGCTCGGTGCGTCGTTCGCGGGCCGCGGCCAGGTCACGTTGCAACTGGTCGATCGCCACGAGCGCTCGTCTCAAGGTCGGGGCAGAGGCGTCCGGAGGGGTCATCTCAGGCTCCTTCGTCGGCGGTCTCACGGCGGGTCCCGTCGATGACCTTCAGTCGTTCCAGGAGCAGCGCCTCGACGGCGCCGTCGCTCAGGGCCTCGAGGTCGAGGACGGGCTCGGGTGGCACGGGCGGTGCAGGTGGCGTGGGGTCATCGACAGGCGCCGGGTCCAGGGGTATCCCCATCTGCTCGGCGAGGAACGGCGCAAGCGCGTCCACGGTGGGGTACCGCCAGGCGAGCGTGGCCGGCAGCGTGGCGCCGACGAGGGTCTCCAGGCGCTTGCGTAGTTCCAGCGCGAGCAGTGAGTCGAAGCCCATACCGGCAAGTGGGGCGGTGGTGTCCACTCGCTCGGGGGTCAGCTTGAGCACGCGGCCGACCTCATCGCGGCAACGGCCGGTGAGCAGATCGCGGCGGCGCCGTCCCGGCTCCAGCGCGAGAAGCGCCCGGCGCAGGTCGTCGTGCCGCTCCTCGGCCGCGACCAGTGCCGGTTCGGCCGGCCGCAGTGCCTGCTGCGCCTCGGGCAGCTCGCGCAGGAGGGGTCGAGGCCGCGCGGCGGCGTACGCGGGGGCGAACAGTGACCAGTCCACGTCGGCCACCACGGTGGTGGGCCGGTCCGTGCCGAGCGCCCGATCCAACTCGGCCAGGGCCAGCTCGACCGGCATCAGCCGCAGGCCGCGGCGTGCCAGCTCGTGCTCGTGGGAGTCATGGGCCTGCCCGGCAGCCCACGGGCCCCATTGCACCGACAGCGCCGGCAGTCCCCGGGCGTGACGGTGCTCGGCGAGCGCGTCGAGGTAGGCGTTCGCGGCTGAGTAGGCACCTTGATGCCCGCTGCCCCACACCCCGGTTATCGAGGAGAACAGGACGAAGGCGTCGAGCGGGCCCGCCAGCAGGTCGTGCAGGTGCAACGCGCCTGCGTCCTTCCCTGCGACGACCTGGCGCAGGTCGGCCGCGGTGGTCTCGGGAAGCGGTTTGACCATCGAGACGTCGCCCGCGACGTGGAACACGGAGCGGACCGGGTCGCCGTCGGCGGACAACCGGTCGAGAAGCGCGGCGACCGCGGCCCGGTCCGCCAGGTCGGAGGCGGCCACGGTCACGCGGGCGCCGAGACCGGTCAGCTCGGTCTCGAGGTCGGCAGCACCCGGCGCGGCCGGACCGCGCCGGCTGGTGAGCACCAGGTGTTCGGCGCCGGCGCGGGCGAGCCAGCGGGCCAGCTCCGCGCCCAGCGTGCCGGTGCCGCCGGTAACGAGCGTCGTCCCGCGGGGCCGGTAGGACGACGGGGCCGGCCGATCCGCGGCCGCGCGCACCAACCGACGGGCGAACAGGCCGGTCGGCCGCACTGCGAGCTGGTCCTCGTCCGCAGGACCGCCGAAGGCCACGGCCAGTCGCTCCACGGCGGCCCGATCGAGTGTGCAGTCGAGGTCGACCAGCCCGCCCCACAGCTGCGGGTGCTCCAGGCCGATCACCAGGCCCAGTCCCCAGGCGAGCGCCTGTGCCGGATTCTCGACCGGATCGTCCGGGACGGTGGCCACGGCACCCCGCGTGATCAGCCACAGTGGAGCGGTCACTGCGGCGTCCATCAGCGCCTGCGCCAGGGAGAGGGTCCGGGCGGCGCCGTCGGGTAGCGGCGCGTCCGTGACGGCGAGCAGGGACACCACGCCACGGGGCGGCTCGGGCGATCGGCGCCGTGCCGCCGTGAGCGACGCGGCCAGCGACTCCCGGTCCTTGCCCGCGACCGGCACCTCGACGACGACCCCGTCCCGCCCGGTGATTGCCGCGCGGACCGCATCGGCGAGCTCGGTCTCGTCCCGGGCGCCCGCGGTCACCAACAACCATGTGCCGGACAGCGGCGTCGTCCGGGTTGCCGACAGCGGGGTCCAGGTGACCCGGTAGCGCCAGGCCTCGGCGACGGCACGGTCGTGCGCCGCCCGGCGCCAGGTGGACAGGGCGGGGAGCACGGTGGCGAGGGCGGCGCGCCCGGTCGCGTCGGCAAGCCCCAGCATCCCGTGCAGCGTGTCCAGGTCGCCGTCCTCGACTGCCTGCCAGAGCCCGTTCTCGGCCGGCGGAACGGCGTAGTCGTGGTCCACCCAGCAGCGCTCCCGTTGCCACGGGTAGCGCGGCAGGGACACCACCGGCGCAACCGCGCGGTGCAGCCTGGTCCAGTCGACCGACAGGCCGGCGCAATAGAGCCTGGCGAGCTCGCCTAGCAACGCGGCGCGGCCGGGTTGGTCGCGGCATAACGAGGCGACCACCGTGCCGGGCTGCTCACGGGCGTCGAGCTTCTCCGCGAGCGCGCCGACGAGCATCGGGTGGCCCGAGATCTCGACGAAGGTGTCGTGCCCGCTCGCCAGCAGCGTGTCTAACGCGCGGTCAAAAAGCACCGGCTGCCGCAGGTTTGTCGCCCAATAGGCCGCGTCCATTACGGACCCATCGATCGGCTCGCCGGTGACGGTGGAGACCAGGGTGTGGTCGGCAGACGTTGGGGTCAGGCCGGCCAGCGCGTCGCGCAGCGCAGTCTGCAGCGGCTCCATCTGCGGGCTGTGAGAGGCATAGTCCACAGACTCCAGAACCCGGCAGAAGATGCCCTCGGCGTCCAGGAGGCCGGCCAGTCGCTCCACAGCTGCGGTCTCGCCGGAGATGACCGTCGAGGTGGGCCCGTTCTCGGCGGCCACCGAGACGAGACCGGCGTCGAGCCGGGCCAGGAGGTTCCGTGTCCCGTCGTAGGACGCCCCGACGACGGCCATCTTGCCTCGTCCGGTCACGGTGCGGATCACCCGGCCACGGTGCAGGGCGACCAGGAGGGCGTCGTCCAGGTCGAGGGCACCGGCGATGTGCGCCGCGGCGATCTCGCCGACGCTGTGTCCGACGACCGCGGCCGGCTCGACGCCCCAGGACCGCCACAGGGTGGCGAGCGCGATCTGGAGCGCACAGGTGGCCGGCTGCGCCACACCCGGGTCGGCGAGGCGGGACCGTTCCGGCGCGATGGTGAGCTGCTCGATCAGCGACCAGTCAGCGTGCCGGCGCAGGGCGGCGTCGCACCGGTGCAGCGCCTCCCGGAGGACCGGCTCGGTGTCGAGCAGATCGGCGGCCAGCGGCCACCAGCGCGGGCCCTGCCCGGCGAAGACGAACACCGGCCGAGGCCGGCGGCCGGTCCGGGGGACGCCAGCGATCAGACTGTGGTGGTCCTCGCCGCGGCCGAAGGCGGCGAGCGCCTCGCTCAGCTCGGCCGCCGACCCGCCCATACAGGCCAATCGCTGCGCGTGGTGGGTACGTCGGACCGCTGCGGCCGCGCAGTACGCCGCCACGGCGGATTCGGCTCCGGGCGCGGCCAGCCGGGCCGCATGCCGGGCGGCGAGCTCGCGCAGGGCCGCGTCGGTGGACGCCGAGACGGGGAGCAGGAGGGTGCGGCCAGGGGTCGTCCGTTCGGTCACGACTTCCGGTGGAGCCTCCTGGAGCACCAGGTGACAGTTGGTGCCGCCAAAGCCGAAAGAGCTCACCCCGGCCAGCGCCGGCCCGTCGCCGGCGGGCCAAGGCTGCGCCGTGTCCGCGACCCGCAGCGCTAGGCGTTCGAAGGGGACGTGCGGGTTCGGCTCGAGGTAGTGCAGGCTGGCCGGGATGCGTCGATGACGCAGCATCAAAGCCACCTTGATCAGGCCGGCGATGCCCGCCCCGGCCTCCAGGTGCCCGAGGTTCGACTTCACCGACCCGATCAGGCAGGGTCGCGCCGGGTCGCGACGCGCGGAGACCACCGCGGCAAGCGCCTTCGCCTCGATCGGATCGCCAAGCAGCGTGCCGGTGCCGTGCGCCTCGACGTAGTCCACGTCGTCGGGCTCGACGCCCGCTCGGGCGTACGCGGTGCGGAGGACCGACTCCTGAGCATGCGGGTTGGGCGCCATCAGCCCGTTGGTTCGGCCGTCCTGGTTGACCGCGCCACCGCGGATGACGGCGTAGATCGCGTCGCCGTCGCGCACCGCCTGGGCGAGCGGCTTGAGCACCACCACACCCGCGCCCTCGGCGCGAACGTAGCCGTCGGCGCGCGAGTCGAACGGCTTGCACCGCCCGTCGCCGGCCAAGGCGCCGACCCGGGTGAAGTTGATGGCCAGCGCCGGGGACAGGATGAGATTCACCCCGCCGGCAAGGGCGAGGGTGCAGTCGCCCTGCGCGATGCTGGCGCAGGCCTGTTGCACCGCGACCAACGAGGACGAGCAGGCCGTGTCGACCGCGAGGCTGGGCCCGCGCAGGTCGAAGAGGTACGAGAGGCGGTTCGCGGCAATGCTGAGGGCGTTGCCGGTGCCGGTGTACGCGTCGATCCTGTCGAGTCGCTGGAACTGCAGGTGCGCGTAGTCGTTAGTGGCGATACCGACGAAGACCCCGGTGGCCGAGCCAGCGAGATGCTCAGGCACGATGCCCGCGTCCTCCAGCGCCTCCCAGGCGACCTCGGCGAGCAGGCGCTGTTGAGGATCCATCCGGGCCGCTTCGCGTGGGGAGATACCGAAGAAGGCGGGGTCGAAGCCTTGGACGCCGCCGGGCAGGAACCCACCCCATGGGCTGGCGTCGACGTCCGCGGCCCGCCAACGGTCGGCGGGCACCTCGGTTACGGCGTCGCGGCCCTCGGCGAGCAGCCGCCAGTACTCCTGCGGACCGTCGGCGCCACCGGGGAAACGGCAGCCAATGCCGATCACCGCGATCGGCTCCTGGCCCTGTGTGCGTGGCGGCGCCGGTGCCGGCCCGGCCGCCGCGGCGCCTTCGCCGTCGCCCGCCAGGAACGCGGCCAGGGCTTCGACCGTCGGGTACTCCCAGGCGAGCGTGGCCGGCAGCGCCCGACCGGACCACTGCTCCAGCTCGCCGATCAGTCCGACGAGGTCCACGGACTGAAGGCCGTAAGTCGCTATCGGAAGCTTCGGGTTGAGCGACGCAGGGTCGAGGTGCAGGCGCGTCCCGAGCTCCCGCAGGATCTGCTGCTCCACTTGATCCCGGGACAGGCGTGCGGCTACCGCGGATGACCGCGCCACCGCGGTCAGCGAGCCGGCCAGGTACGCCTGCTTACCGGCGAACCGCTGCAGCTTGCCGCTCGAGGTTTTCGGGATGCCACCCGCCCTGACCAGCACGATGTCGTGGACCTGCAGCCCGTGGTCCGCGGCGACCGCGGCTCGGACGGCGGCGAAGATCTCGTCGGCGTCGAGACGGGCAGCGCTGACGTGGACCGCCTGCACCACGACGAGGCGCTCCTGGTCGCCGGAGTCCACCGAGAAGGCGATCCCGGCACCGCGGCGCATCGCCGGGTGGGCCTCTTCCACGGTGCGCTCGATGTCCTGCGGGTAGTGGTTCCGGCCGGCGATGATCACGAGGTCTTTGATTCGGCCGGTCACGTAGAGCTGGCCGTCGTCGAGGAAGCCGAGGTCGCCGGTGCGCAGGAAAGGGCCGCTGCCGTCGGCGAGCTGAGCGCCGAGCCGTTCGGCAGTTTCCTCCGGGCGGCCCCAGAGGCCGCGGGCGACACTGGGTCCGGCCAGCCAGATCTCGCCCACCTGGCGCTCCGGCAGTGGCGTCCGCTCGTCCGGGTCGGCCACGACGAGCCGGTGCTCGGCGATGACCGAACCGCAACTGACGAACGTCCGGATGGCGTCGCCGGCGGCGGCCGGCTCGATCCGGTTCCGTTGCAGCGCGCCGGCCTGGACCCGCAGCAGCGACGGCTCGGACGCCCGCGTCCCACCGGTCACCAGCAGCGACGCCTCGGCCATGCCGTAGCAGGGGTAGAACGAGGTGCGGCGGAAGCCGCTGGGCGCGAAGGCGTGGGCGAACCGGTCGAGCGTCGCGGCCCGGACCGGCTCCGCACCGGAGAAGGCGACATGCCAGTTGCTGAGGTCGAGCTCGGCGCGCTCGGACTCGGAGATCCTCGCAACGCACAGGTCGTAGGCGAAGTTGGGTCCGCCGGCGTGCGTAGCCCGCAGGTCAGCGACCGCCCGCAGCCACCGGGCGGGCCGCTTCAGGAAGGCCATGGGCGGCATGAGGGTCACCTGGTAGCCGCGGTAGGCGGGCTCGAGCAACCCGCCGATGAGGCCCATGTCGTGGTACGGCGGTAGCCAGATCACGCAGGTCGGATCCAGATCGTCGGGGTCGAAGAACCGGTCGTCGATGGCGGCCAGGTTGGCGAGCAGGTTGGCGTGACTGAGCATCACGCCCTTGGGGCTTCCGGTGGAGCCGGACGTGTACTGCAGCAGGGCCAGGTCATCGCCACGCACCCCGGGACGGCGCCACGTCCCCGCCATGGCGTCGTCCACCTCGTCCACCGCAATCCACGGCACCGTCTCCACCGTCGCGACGCTGGCGACAAGGCGCTCGGTGACCCTGGCGTCCGCGGCCGGGGCGAGGACGACCGCCGGAGCGGCGTCTCGCAGTACAGCGGCCAGGCGGGGCAGCATCCGGGCGAGTGAATTCGGGGTCGGTGGGTAGGCCGGGACCGGCACGACGCCCGCGTAGAGACAGCCGAAGAACGCCGCGACGTAGTCGAGTCCGGGCGGGCAGAGGATCAGCGCCCGTTCGCCCTCCGTCGTACGCTCGCGCACCGCGACCGCGATGGCGCGGGCCCGGCGGTCAAGGGCGGCGCCGGTGAGAACCTGCGCTTGGCCCTCACCATCGACGAGGAATCGGTAACAGGGCACGTCGGAACGGCGTTCCAGGACGACACGGAAGCGATCGACGAGCGTCTCGTCCGGGGATGCTGCTGCCACGCGCACTCCAGTCCTCGCAGGGTCAACCGGGCTGCCGCGGTGAAGCCAGGGCGGCACCCCACAGTTCGGCACAGTCCAGTTCGCCGTCGGCCAGCGGGCCCTCGGTCGCCGTGACGACGAAGCTCTCCTGGGCGACCACGTCCACCCGGTGCCGGCGTAGCCGCTTCTTGATGCCCTTGGCAGCGGAGCCGGAGAAGAACCCGTTGCCGGTAACGGTGTCGAAGGTGGCGGCGCGTCCCACGAACCCGATGGGCAGTCGGTCCAGCCACTCCGCCACGCCGGTGGCAGCTGGGTTGCCGCCCTTCGCCGCGGCCTGCCTGCGCGACGCCGGCCCGGGAAGGCCCATGTTGTGCGTGGGCGCGCCGATCAGGAGCAGGTCTACGCGTTCGAGCGTGGGCGCGGCGGCGGCCTCGGCGACGGTCACCTCGGCGCCAGCAGACCGGAGGCCGACGCCCACCGCGTCGGCGACCCGGGATGTGTTGCCGAAGCACGACTCGATAACGATCAGGACCTTCATTCCGGCTGAACCGTCCCCGTCCCCGTCCCCGCACTAGGAATGCGAATGGATGGATCCGTCAGCCGACCGGGGACCCCGCGGGTCCCCGTATCGGTTGTTCAGGTCGTAAGCGAAACAGCGGGACCTATACGGGTACTTGCCGTGAGCTGGCCTGGATCTTTCGTGGTCTTGATGTGTCGGGGTCGGGGGCCGCTGTCGTGCTGATGTTGGCTCGGGTCGGACAGGCGTGGTGGCGGCCCCGATGGTGCTCGCGGTGGGCTTGGCTCCAGGGGCCGACGGGTTCTGGACGGTAGGGACGGGTGTCCCGCCCACGACCGCGTGGACCTGCAGCGCGAGGTGGGCATCGGTGAGGCCCCAGAACTCGGCAGCCGTCCGGTGGCCGAACGGGTGGACGACGAGTTCGAGGCCGGCGCGCCCGCGCAGCGGCGCCGTGCCGGACAGGAGGCGGCCCATGACCGACATCGCAGACCCGCAGAGCAGCAGCCGGGTGCGCGAGCCCAGGCGTGCCTGGCGACGCGGGCCGAGCCTCTCCTGGATCACGGACGAGAGGGAGGCTGGCGCGGATGAGGGTCGCTGCACCGTTGCCGCCACTTAACGTAAGTGCAGTTCTCATAACTGCACTTACGTTCTCCGCTGGTCGACGGTGGTTAGGCCGACAAGCGGAGGCCTCGGGGAGTGGGTCGGAAGCCGGCCGCGTCGAGGGCGTCCGTGAGGGGGCTACGGGTGTCGAGGACGTCGACGCCGTCGACCTTCTGGATGGTGACCCGGCCGAGTCGGCCGCGTTGCACGGCTGTGGCCAGCGCGGACGTCGCGGCTGCGAGGACGTCGACGTCCTCGGTGAAGGACACGACGCTGCGCGCCCCGCGCTCCACGTACAGGGCGAGCAGGCCGTCGACGAGGACGACGAGGGCGCCTGCTTTGCGGCCGGGGCGCCCGGAGTTCTCCGGCCAGGGCAGGGCCGCGCCGTACGGGTTCGCCGGGTCCGTGGCCGCGAGCACAAGACCGCGGAGCGGGCCGGCGTCGCGGTCGTCGGTCCCGCTCGTCGCGTCACCGGCGGAGGCGCGCAGTCGGTCGACCGCACCCGGGGTGGCGAACTGTGCGGCGCCCAGGTGCTCGACGAAGTACCCGCGCCGCACCCGGCCGGCGTCCTCGAACCCGGACAGCACCCGGTACACCCCGGCGAACCCGCCGGTCGGCTCCTCGGCGGTCACCGACCCGCGGGTCACGACGCCGTACCGGTCGAGCAGCACCTCGGCGTAGGCCGCCGCCCGCACGGTGGGGTCGGGGTGGGCGTCAGGGACCAGCGACCAGCGCCCCGCCATCGCAGGCGGGCCCGTCCGGGACGGCATCGCTGGACGAGCAGGCAGCGACGCACCGCCGAACCGGGCTGCCCCCAGCACGCCTCGCCGCGCGGTCCGGGTCCGGGGCGCGCGAGGAGCCCGGTGGGCCGCCTTCCCGC
>CAZBCV010000005.1:0-206 GCA_964490495.1 uncultured Aureispira sp.
AGTCGAAGTACAGAGCAGCGGAGCCGCGACGTACTGAGCGCTAGTCGAAGTGAAACCACTTTAGGATTGAAATTAGAAGGATTGCAGATTTTAGATTAAGGATTGCAGATTGATGATTTTAGATTGAGGATTTTAGATTGTTGATTGTAAACCTACCTACCGAAAGTACTAAAGGTAGATTGAGTTTTTCAGATTTCTAATTTTAA
>CAZBCV010000005.1:306-10687 GCA_964490495.1 uncultured Aureispira sp.
AACCCCGCATAGAAATCCTGTCCATCCTTTAATCCTATAAATCATGGTTCAGACAGAAGAGGCGATGGAAGATTGAGGATTGCAGATTGAGGATTTTTGATTGATGATTACAGATTTTAGAGTGTTGATTTTGAACTACCTACCGAAAGTACTAAAGGTAGATTGAGTTTTTCAGATTTCTAATTTTAAAACCCCGCATAGAAATCCTGTCCATCCTTTAATCCTATAAATCATGGTTCAGACAAAAGAGGCGAATGTAGATTGAGGATTGCAGATTGATGATTGAGGATTGCTGATTGCAGATTGAGGATTTTAGATTAATGATTGATGATTAATGATTTGAAACCGGTGGTTGAGCGCAGAGCAGCGGAGCCGAAACCACTTTAGGATTTTAGATTGATGATTTTGATGTGATCGCTTATATCCATCGATAACTTAATAATATTAGTATGTGATATGCTGAGCAAAAATTTTGCCTTGCAGAGCTTGCCACAATGAAATATTACTCTAATTTTACTTTGTTAACTTAGATTTGCTAGCCTAGATTTTTTCAAAATTTTGCTAATATCAGGTTTCTCAGTCGCTTAAGCTTCTTCGAAATGACGATCGCACGGCAAGTAAATTGGGAAAAAGAGGGCGGCGTGGCTTCGCCGCCGCCCTCTTTTTCCCAATTACCTCAAAACAGCGTCGTCATTTCGACCGAAGGGAGAAATCTGTCCCTCTTTTGGCCTCCCATTTTTCTAAACCAAACATTGTCATTTGTAAGAATTGTGTGGTGAGAAAACTCAATTTATCCTAATTTAACAAAGTAGAATTAAAACAGTCGAAATAAAATGGTGAATCGATACCATCCTTACATTTTTCACTGTCCATTTATACAACAAAAAGCCGTCAAAACATGTTATATTACTATGATTTTAACAAAAAAAGTACGATTTTATAGTTGGGTTATCGTCTGGATACTTTTCAGCATCCATTGTGCATATGGGCAAACCTACCCGCTTATGGATGTGCCCATTCAAGATTTAACAGGTAGAGTTTTTAAGAATCCTAATGTTGGAGGTCTTCATGCTCCTCAGTTTTCTCCAATAGACTTAAACAATGATGGAATTCAAGATCTTTTTGTGTTTGATAGAAATGCATTTAAAGTTTTACCCTTCATAAAAACTGGCGAAATAGGCTCAATAGAATATAGATATGCGCCAGAATACATTCAGGACTTTCCTAAAATGATACAGTGGGCCTTAATCAGAGACTACAACAATGATGGAGTTCCAGATATCTTTACATGTTTTGACGATACTAATATTGCAGGAAATGCAGTTGCAGTGTATCAAGGATCGCGATCTAGTGACGGAAGACTTCAATTTAAACTTGTTAATCCACCTAATGGCAGAGCTCGAAATGTTCTTAACTATCTAACACCTTCTAATGTTTACAGTCCGGTATTTGTTCAAACTATAGACATACCTGCCATACTGGATATTGATGGTGATGGTGACATGGACATTATAAGTTTTGATTCTGGTGGTCAGTTTGCAACATACTACAAAAACGTGTCTTTGGAAGAAGGATTAGGCTTAGAAGCCTTTAAGTATGTCATTGCTGATCCTTGTTGGGGGAAATTTCAAGAGGCCCAATTCAATGACCAATTGACGCTAAGCACCAATCCGATTGACTGTTCTCAAGGATTGAATCCAAGGTCTAGCGGCGAATTACGCCACGCAGGAACCTCACTAAACATATTGCATCTTAACGGAGATGACCTTTACGATATGTTGATTGGTGACATTGGAAGTCCTCGAATGACTGGCCTCATAAATGGAGGTACAAAAGAAAATGCACACATCACTCAAAAGGTATCTAACTTTCCTACTTTTGACGACAGAGCAGAAATCCCAAATTTTGTAGCATCATATTACATAGATGTAGATGGAGATAATATGAGAGATTTATTGGTCACAACCAATGATCCTAATAATTCTAAAAACATCCAACACATATGGTTTTATAAAAATGTAGGTTCCGATAACCATCCCATTTTCAATCTTATTAAAAAAGACTTTTTGATTGACGAAATGCCCTATTTCTATGGGGGATCTCATCCTGTCTTTGTAGATGTCAATAAAGATGGTCTGTCAGATATTGTTATAGGTACAAATGGTATTCTTGAAGCCAACTTAATAAAACAAAATCGATTAGTATATCTCAAAAATATAGGCACCCCAACAAAACCCTCATTCAAGATAGAAGATCTCAACTATTTGAATTTTGGACAGTTTGACAATTCAAATATTGGAAGATTAGCACCGTGTTTTGGGGATATCAATGGCGACGGAGCTTTAGACTTGTTGGTGGGAACAGATTTTGCGGGTTTTATTTATTCTGAAAATGAAGCATCGGCTAATGAAGCTTTAAAATTTGAACGAATAAGTAGTGTGTTCCCTTATGTAAATGAAGCTTCTCCTACATTTTTGGGTCAGAACCTTAAACCACAAATATTTGATACCAATGGGGATGGCTTACCAGATTTAGTATTTGGAAAGGCTAATAATCGCGAGTTTGACATGTACTTAAATCAAGGCACAAAAGATGAACCTTTTTTTGACCTCAATAGAGAAAATAATCCCAACTCAAAAAACTATGGTAAAATCCAAGGTTCTTCACAATTGAGTCAATCCAATATTGCGCCTTTGTTTTTTCAATCTGAAAAAGACATGATGTTATTATTAGGCACGGATAATGGGCTCATTAACTTATATCGTTTAGGGCAATTCCCCTATCCCGACTCAATCCCTCTATTTAGGGGCGACTTAGGAAAAATATATGAGGGCCGGAAAAGTGTTGCCTCTTTAGCTGATATAGACAATGATGGGTTTTATGAAATGGTTATTGGAAATGACAGGGGCGGAATTGCATTTTATAAATCTGATTTGCCAGTGGGGAAAACCACTTCAACTGATTACAATATCGGAGTCTCAACCATCGAAGTATGGCCCAACCCTGCTTCAGATTATTTTCATATAACTTCCGACCAAGCTATTTCGAGGATTGAAATTATGGATATAAATGGACAGAATATACTCAACGTACCCTATTCAGAATATATATCCCTCGACGCTTTCAAAAACGGGGTATATTTTGTTATTTTGCATACAAAAAATGGTCTTTTTACCAAAAAATTAGTCATAATAAAATCAAATTAAAAATGAAAAACACTTATTATTATTTTTTACTATTTTTTCTTTACTTTATTCAATTAAGTCAAAAATCATGGGGTCAAACTTTTGGTTCCATTGATATCCCGATATACAAAAATGGAGTACTTCTTAGCAATGCTGCCGTTGGAGGATTAAAAATACCTCACTTCTCAAATATCGATATTGATGGAGATGGTATAAAGGACTTGTTAGTATTTGACAGAACAGGAAACCAAGTCATGCCTTTTATAAAAACTGGCCCGATAGGCAATACAGACTATAGGTATGCTCCTGAGTATATCAATGATTTCCCCCAAATGTCTGGTTGGGTACTTTTGCGCGATTACAATGGCGACGGAATAGAAGATATATTCACTTCCAACAATGATTTCAATATCCGAGTTTGGAAAGGCTCGAGACTCCCCAATGGTCGATTAAGCTTTTCAAGATTGTTTTTTGAAAATGTAAGTAAAAGAGAAATATTAAATTTCAAAATCGACGGAAATTATGCTGAAATCTACAATTCCAATCTTGATGTACCCGCGATTGTGGATATCGACAATGATGGCGACTTAGATGTTTTTACATTTTCTTCTTCCTCCGTTTCGGTATCATTTTACAAAAATATGAGTGTAGAATTGGGGCGACCACTAGATGAATTTCATTTCATTAGACCTACGACTTGTTGGGGAAATTTTGTAGAGGGGCAATTAGATGAAATTATCAAACTTAGCGACAATCCCTTAATATGTGCCAGAAACAATGTCTCAGATGGCATAAACTCAGGGCAGCGACATGACGGATCCACACTCAATATATTAAGCTTAAATGGAGACGATTTGCCAGATTTGCTGATTGGTGACATAGGTTTTTCCAATATTCAAGCCCTTATCAACGGGGGTACGAAAGATAATGCTCATATGATTTCGGTCGAAAAAAACTTTCCTATTTACGACACACCTATAGACATAAGAGATTTTGTAGCTACATTTTCCGTGGATGTAGATGGTGATGATATAGTTGATTTAATAGCAACAACAGTATCTATTTCGGGCACAAACAAGGATCATATTTGGTATTACAAAAATATGGGTAATAATAAGACGCCCCAATTCAAATTGATGACAAAAAACTTTTTGTTAGATAAAATGCCCAATCTTTACAGCAATAGCCATCCTTGTTTTGTAGATGTAAATCAAGATGGATTAATGGACTTAGTAGTAGGTACAGGTGGATTTAAATTGAGCGATGTGGACCGAGTAAATAGCCTTGTTTTGATGTTGAATACAGGCACGAATACACAACCCAAATTTGAAATTATTGATGAAGATTACCTTTCACTCTCAAGAGATACAAATATTGTGAGCAGGCTCGCCCCTTCATTGGGTGACATGGACAATGACGGAGATTTAGATTTAATCATCGGCGATGCGGTAGGAAGATTAACATACTTTGAAAACATAGCCGGTCCAGGACAAACTTTTGCATTTTCACAAACACCACAATACAAATACCCTAATGATGATTTCTCAGTGCTTGAAAATTCAAAACCGTTTATTTATGATGTCAATGGTGATGGCCTCTATGACATAATTGTAGGGAAAAAAAATGTACAATTGCATGTGTTAATTAACCAAGGTACAAAAGAAAATCCCGTATTTACATCGAATCCAAGGACACTACCTAATATATTCAATTTAGGTAGTTTCATCCCCAATAATTCATTTAGATTTGGAAATGGTGCTCCCCACATAATTATATCCGAAGGACGGCCAATTCTATTATTTGGTACTGAAAATTCAGGAATATTATCATATGATACAGGAGAAGATTTAGCTAAAAGTCCATTTACACAAATATTACAAACAACTGAAACGTTACTCAAAGACAGCGGATTGGTTCCTTCACTTTATGACATAGACAATGACGGCTATTATGAAATGGCTGTCGGAAATACAAGAGGTGGTATATTGTTTTTTAGCACTCATTTTAAGACAGGTAGTTCCAATATCGTGAACAATAGTTTATCTAAGGATATAAAAATATACCCCAATCCGGCCAAAGGTTGGTTCACTATATCGGGCATCACTGCAGGGACTCAATTAGAACTATATAATATCAATGGTCAATATATAAGAAATTTAAAATCAGAAGATATCATAGATGTTAGTGATTTAAATTCTGGAACATATTATTTGAAATTACAAAACTCTACCGAAGTTTACACCCACAAAATAGTGATTATCAAGTAGTGACCTCAAGTAAAATCTTTAGAAAACCTTTAGTTATTTTTATTTGCAAATCATTTTGTTGTGTATAAAAAGTTAAAATCAAGTAAAATAGACACGCTCAACAATATATTTTCTAGTTTTCTACGTTTATTACAATAAAATATCTTAATTTTGCGCCCTTATTTTTTATTAATGAGATTTATAGTATTTATTCTAATCGTATTTTTAGTGTCATGCAAGTCGGAATTCGAGATTGTGAGATCGAGCAACAATCCTGAAAAGATATTTGAGGCAGCCAATAAATATTATGAAACAGAGGAGTATGACAGAGCCATTTCACTATACGATTTGGTCATACAATACTACCGAGGTCGCCAAGAAGCAGAAAATTTGTTTTACAAGTATGCTTATGCACATTACAAACTTAACGATTTTATTTTGGCCCAGACCTATTTTAAAAACTTCGCAACTACATTTACAAATAGTATTTATAAGGAAGAGGCTGATTTCATGTCGGCCTATTCACATTATAGACAGTCACCCAACTACAAATTAGACCAAACACCCACCATAAAAGCCATTGAAGGGTTTGAACAATTTATCAACAAATACCCAAATTCTGAAAGAGCTATTGAGGCTAACCTTTTAATTGATGAATTGAGAAGAAAACTTGAAATCAAATCCATAGAACAAGGAATGTTGTATTACAAAATAGGAGAATTTCAAGCCGCTATGGTTACCTTCCAAAACACCTTAAAGGACTTTCCTGAATCTCAAAAAAACGAAGAAATAAGGTATCTAATCATAAAGTCAAGCTATATATTAGCGAGCAACAGTATTTATGAAAAACAACAAGAAAGATATACTGAAACCATTCAAAACTACGAAAAATTTATTAGAAAATATCCTAAATCTTCTTTTTCGAAAGAGGCAAAGAAAATATACAAAGATTCACAAGAACAATTAAAAAATTTAAAAGTATAATGGCAGCAGATATTCGTTCCAAAATTCAAGGCTTAGAGCCTCAAATCAGAACTCGTGACATTAAAAGTATAGCTGAAAGAACAGCTACTATTTATGAATCATTGGCAGTCATCTCAGAAAGAGCGAGACAAATTTCTATAGAGTTAAAACAAGAATTGCACAGCAAATTAGATGACTTTGCCACAACTTCCGACACTATTGAAGAAATTCTTGAGAACAAAGAGCAGATAGAAATAAGCAAGTTTTATGAAAGATTGCCCAATCCAGTCATCATTGCTACTGAGGAATTTATCAAAGGAGAGTTGGAGTTTGAATACAAAGAAAACAAGGTAAGAGAAGCAGAATAATTTCTTACTTTTTCTCTCATAAATATGGCCATTAGATATTTTTGTATTTTCAATACCCTTTTTTACAATAAAGTACAGTGGTTTGAATTTATAGTCTCTAATTACCACATTGTGATGAATGAGTGAGGTTAATTTTAATTTTTTAAAAGCAGTATTTTGGGCATAAAAAAAATACTCTTAGGCATTACTGGTAGTATAGCTGCTTACAAGTCAGCGTTACTGTGTAGAGAGCTCATCAAGTCGGGTTACGAAGTTAAAATCGTAATGACACCTTCTGCTGTCCAATTTATTACACCGCTTACACTTTCTACACTTTCAGGCCATGAAGTGTTTGTAGATATAAACAATGCAGAGACATGGAACAATCACGTAGAGTTGGCACTTTGGGCGGACTTAATGCTCATAGCACCTTGCACTGCCACTTCACTCAGCAAAATGGCTTCTGGATTAGCTGACAATATGCTCATGGCCACATACCTTTCGGCCAAGTGTCCCATAATGGTGGCGCCAGCGATGGATTTAGATATGTGGAAACATCCCACCACCCTGCGCAACTTAGAACTTATCAAAAGTTTTGGTCACATAATTATACCTGTAGGGAATGGTTTTTTAGCTAGTGGTTTAGAAGGTGAAGGTCGAATGGCAGAGCCCGTAGAAATAGTAAATTTTGTAAAAGAATGGTTCAATCAAAAAATAACATTGAAAGGCCATAAGATTATGATTACCGCAGGTCCAACTTACGAACATTTAGATCCTGTAAGATTTATAGGCAACCATAGTACAGGCAAAATGGGTAAATCTATAGCTATGACTTGTGCTGAAAAGGGCGCTGAAGTTATTCTAATATTAGGACCTACTTCGTTGCAAATAGATCACCCCAACATCAAAATTGTACCCGTGGTGTCAGCCCAAGAAATGTATGAAGCTTCTCAAATCCATTATAAAGATTGCTCCGTTGCCATATTTACGGCAGCCGTAGCGGATTATAGACCTAAAGATATAAGCGACAAAAAAATAAAAAAGTCAGAATCCACTCTTCAAGTAGAATTTATTAAAAATAAGGACATTGCCTATGAAATGGGGGTGTTAAAAAAAGAAAATCAGATAAATATTGGCTTCGCATTGGAAACAAATGATGAAATTTTTAATGCAAAGAAGAAAATACATACCAAAAACTTAGATTTTATCGTTTTAAACTCATTGAACGATAAAGGAGCTGGTTTTAAGCACGACACAAATAAAATAAAAATAATCAACCGTAACGAGGATATATTAGAATTTGATATAAAATCCAAAACCGAAGTTGCTCAAGATATCGTTAATTATTTAGAAAAATTTATAAACAATAAAAATGCGTAACTTAATATTATTTGTTGTAGTCTGGGGAAGTATCTTTAATAATTTAAGGAGCCAAGAACTTGACTTTAAAGTCACACTCCAAACACAGTCATCCATTAACAAATTCAATAATACTCCAGAATTTTACAAAACGCTTGAAAGTACAATAAGCGATTTTATTAACAAAACACGATGGACAGAGGATGAATTCAGACCGCATGAAAGAATAAAAGGCAATATTCAAATTACTATATTAGAAGAATTGACACCTACTTATTTTACAGGTGAAATTGTGTGGAAAACTGAAAGACCCGTTTTCAATTCAAACTACTCAACACAACTTATCAATATCATAGACAAGGATTTTGAATTCAGTTACAGTGACATGCAACCCCTTCTTCAGACTACCAATACATTTTATGACAATCTATCTTCAATACTAAGTTTTTATTCTTATGTAACTTTAGGGATGGATTATGATTCTTTTAGTACAAATGGAGGCGAAAAACATTTCAGAATGGCTCAAGAAATCATAACATCACTCAATGCTTCAGTAGCAGGACAACGGGGGTGGACACAGACAGGCTCAGGAAGGAGAAATAGGTTTTGGTTTATTGAAAATATTCTAAGCGCTCCAATGCGTCAATTTCGTCAAGCCTTCTACGAATACCATAGAGTTGCATTGGACAATATGTACTTAGAACCAGAAAAATACAGAGCCGTGCTACTCAGTGCACTTACTGCTATTCATCAGGCAGAAAAGGAATATCCAAGTACCTATCTTATCCAAATTTTTGGCGATGCAAAAAAGTTTGAAGTGATTGATATATTTTTAAATGCAGATAAGGGTCAAAGGACAAAAGTTCAAAACCTTATGGTAGGTATGGATGTCACCAAAAAACAAGATTACTTAGCCTTAGAATAGTTGATGGAAAGTAATAAAAAAGTAAGTTTAGCTATTTTTGCATCTGGCAGCGGTAGCAATGCAGATAAAATTTGTGCTTATTTCCAAAACCATCAGACCATCGAAGTAAGACTAATACTTAGCAATAGGAAAATGGCTGGAGTATTTCAGGTGGCTCAAAAACACAACATTCCAGCTATCTTTTTAGATAAAGAAACATGGAATAAAGAACTTCCCGTCATAAATATACTGACCGACGATAAAATAGACTACATAGTTTTAGCAGGCTTTTTAAAACTAATACCAGAAGTCTTAATAAATCATTGGCCCAATAAAATCTTAAATATTCACCCTTCATTACTGCCCAAGTATGGTGGGCCGGGCATGTATGGTCTATACGTACATCAAGCCGTAAAAGCGCACAACGAATCTGAAACTGGCATGACTATTCATCTTGTCAATAAAGAATATGATAAAGGTCAAGTACTATTTCAACAAAAATGTACAATATCAGATTCGATGACCGCTGAAGAAATTGCATCAGAAGTATTAAAATTAGAACATAAACATTATGGCCCAACCATAGAAAATTTTGTTTTAAGCAACATAAATTAGATTTTAAAAAATTAAATTTTGTTAAAATCCTTTTCACCTATGTTAATTATTGTTAATCAAAGTGAAAAACATCTATATAATCACTTTATATCATGTACTTTTGCAGTGTAATTCAATATGTTATATTTAGAATTACATTGAAATTTAAAATTTAGCTTCTCTTATTTTAGTTTTAATAAGTATCATTAATAATATTTTTAAAATGGTATAGAAAAATGAGTTAGTTATCTTTTGTATTCAATGATAAATAAAATTGAAATTTAAAATTTAAAAAAGTAATACCATGAGCATTATTAAAAAGTATCAACCAGCTAAAAGCAATTGTAAAGTTACATTTTCATACCCAGCCAAAGAAGGTGTAAACAGCGTACAAGTCTTAGGAGATTTCAACAATTGGGATTCCAATGTAGCCCCTTTGATGAAAAAAGTAAAAAATGAATTTGCAACCTCAATTGAACTCAGTTTAGGAAAATCTTATGAGTTTCGTTATCTTATTAACGAATCCATGTGGGACAATGATTTTAATGCAGACAAATACATTGCCTCTCCATACACAAATATCGACAACAGTGTATTGATCATTGATGGTATGACAGCAAAAACTGCTACAACAAAAGTAGCACCTAAACAAGCAAGTACTGCCGCAAAATCGACAAAACCTAAAACAGTAGCTAAAGCGCCAGAAAGTGCCGTTAAAGTGACAGCTGCAAAAGCTAAACCTTCTACAGCAGATAAAGCAGTAGTAACTAAGGTAGCAACTGC
>CAZBCV010000005.1:10787-34250 GCA_964490495.1 uncultured Aureispira sp.
AGCAAAACCAGTAGCCATAAAAACAACATCAGTGAAAACAACTCCAAAAGTGGCTGTAAAGGACGATTTGAAAAAAATTGAAGGCATTGGCCCGAAAATAGAAGCTTTACTTCATGCAGATGGTATAGTTACTTTTTCTGATTTGTCAAAAGCAAAAGTAGAAAAGATTCAATCTATCTTGGATAAAGCTGGTAAGAGATATGCAATACACAATCCAGCTACTTGGTCAGCACAAGCAAAAATGGCAGCTGCAGGTCAGTGGGTAGAATTGAAGAAATGGCAAGATGAGTTAAATGGTGGCAAAGCTTAATATTTAACTTCTCTTTAAACACTAAGAATTTTTCTTAGAATTCATCAATATTAAGGGCACTCAAATTATGACGTATAAGTTCATAAATTGAGTGCCTTTTTGTTTTAACCCCAAAAACAATACACCACCCATTCTCCATTTGCCTTTTTCATTGAACTTTAGAATAAATTTGAGTGTTCCTTGACTTTTGTAATCCTAATTCTGCAAAGTAATGACCTACAATCACTATATTTGCATTTTTTTTGGAAACAATGTATTAAAAAATAACCAAAAGTATATGAAACCGACATTATTGATTTTAGCAGCTGGAATGGGTAGTAGATATGGAAAATTAAAACAAATGGATGCCTTTGGGCCCAATGGCGAAACCATAATTGATTATTCATTGTATGATGCCATAAATGCCGGCTTTGGAAAAGCAGTATTCATTGTGAGAGATGCTTTTAGAGATGAGTTTGAAGCTCACTTCAGAGCAAAACTTGAAGGTAAAATTGAATTAGAATTTGTTTCACAAGAATTAAACACCTTGCCAGAAGGTAGTACTTTTTCAGAAGAAAGAACTAAACCCTGGGGCACAGCGCACGCTGTTTGGGTAGCACACAATGTCATTCATGAGCCTTTTGGTGTTATCAATGCTGACGATTACTACGGTACACAGTCTTTTCATCAATTGGCAGATTTTCTTCAGACAAGTCATAAAACACAATCTGACAACTATGCCGTAGTAGCCTACTATTTAAGAAATACTCTTTCCGAATATGGCACTGTCAATAGAGGGGTGTGTACAGTGAATCAAAATAATCATTTAGTCAAAGTGGAAGAATGTACAAAAATAAAAAGAGATAAAGATGGTATTATAAAATATCCATTGGAAGATAGCTTTAAAACTTTAGGAGAGGACACCTTAGTATCAATGAATATGTGGGGCTTTTTACCCTCCTATTTCACACATTGCGAAAAAATGCTCAAAGACTTTTTAGACCATGAAGGTCAACACTTAACCTCCGAATTTTATATTCCGACATTGGTAGATAAGTTAATAAACCAAAAAACACTAAATGTTGAAGTCATTGATACAGAATCAGATTGGTTTGGTGTTACCTATCAAGAAGACAAACCTTTTGTTATGAAAAAAATTGAAGATTTGATCGAATCGGGCGTTTATCCACAAAATTTATGGCATTAAAAAACAATGATTGTTTTCTCGAAAATTCCATGACCTTTAATAATAAATAAAATACACAGATGAAATGAGCATGAGCAATAACATACAAACCGAGATGATTATTTTTCATGCGAATTCCATCTGACAATTAAAAATAAATAAAATACACAGATGAAACAATTGACAGCACACATCTTAATGATAAGACCTGCCAATTTTGGTTTTAATACTCAAACGGCAGAAAGCAACTCATTCCAATCTAAAGTTAACATAGATGATGTCGAATTAAAACAAATTGCACAAAACGAATTTGACAATATGGTCGAGCTGCTTCGTTCTCAAAACATAGATATACATGTCATTGAAGACAGTACAGATCCTATCAAACCAGACGCTGTATTTCCCAACAATTGGATTTCGACACATGAAAACGGTAGCCTTATCACCTACCCTATGTATGCGGAGAACAGAAGAATAGAAAGACGGGAAGATATTATTGAATATTTGGATAATCAGTTCAAAATTAAACATAGATATTCTTTTGAGTTTTATGAAGATGAAGAAGAACCTATGTTTTTGGAAGGGACGGGGAGTTTAATCATAGATCGTACCCATGAAATAGTTTATGCTTGTACAAGTCAAAGGACAGACATAAGACTCATTGATAAATTTAATGTATTAACGGGTACAAAAAGCGTCGTTTTTCAATCTGTTGACAAAAACGGCATGGAAATTTACCATACAAATGTAATGATGGCTTTAGGTGAAGATTTTGTAGTTATATGTATGGAAAGCGTACCTAATGAAGTCAGTCGAAAACAATTGATACAGTCTTTTGAAAAAACTGGAAAAGAAATCATTGAAATTAGTCTTGAACAAGTAGAGAATTTTGCTGGCAATATGCTTGAAGTTAAAAATATTCATGGCAAAAGATTTTTGTGTATGTCACAATCTGCCTATGATGTTTTAAACGAAACCCAAATACAAAAATTATCATCAAAAACGACACTTTTCCCTATTCCTATACCTCATATAGAAAAATTTGGTGGTGGGTCTGTGAGATGTATGATGTGTGAGATTTTTTTACCTCAAAAACAAAATAAATAAACAAAAAAATTATGAGTGATAATTTAGTAAAAATTGAAAAAATTGAAGAGTTTTACCTTCTTACCATAAATAGGCCTGAGGCACTGAATGCACTCAACAAAGGCGTTTTTGATGAACTCGAAATGTTTTTCAGTAAACATATCAATGACTACACTATAAAAGGCGTCATCATTACGGGATCAGGATCAAAGGCATTTGTTGCCGGAGCTGACATCAAAGAATTCAGTTCTCTCAATGCTGAAGAAGGCTCTCGATTGTCCAAAAGAGGCCAGGATGTATTCTTTATGATAGAGAGATTTCATGCACCAGTAATAGCGGCAGTCAATGGATTCGCTTTAGGGGGTGGATGTGAGTTGGCAATGTCATGTCATATAAGATTAGCTGGGCAAAATGCAAAATTTGGCCAACCCGAAGTTAATTTAGGACTGGTACCTGGTTATGGAGGATCACAAAGACTTATACAGCTCATAGGCAAAGGAAAAGCCATTGAAATGCTCCTGACAGCTGACATGATAGGTGCGCAAGAAGCATTCAATTATGGATTAGTAACACATGTTGTGGAGTCAGGTCAAGAAGTAGAAAAAGCCCTTGAAATTTTAAGAAAAATAGCCACAAAAGGACCCCTCGCCATTACCAAGACTATTCAATTGGTCAACGACTTTTTCGACAAAACTGTTGATGGATTTGAATGCGAATACAAAGACTTTGGCTTCACCATTGGAAGTGATGACTGTAAAGAAGGCGCCACGGCATTTATAGAAAAAAGAAAACCAATATTCAAAGCTCAATAATCTCTATGTACTCATTTCACGAAGACAAGAAGAGATATTTTGAAATGCAAAAAAGCGTTACGGAAAAGGATGTTATTCCTTACCTAAAACCTTTTTTACCGCCCAATGCCAATGTTTTGGAAATAGGATGTGCAGAAGCAGGTGTACTCAAAGCCTTCATTGACCAAGGTCATTATGGTGTGGGCATTGAACTCAACAAACACAGAGCTACCTTAGCACAACAATTTTTAAAGGATGACATTCAAGAAGGCCGTGGCCTAATCATCAATAAAAACATCTATGACATCATAGACCCTGAAAAAGAAATAAGTGTATTATTTGACATAATTGTACTGAAGGATGTCATAGAACACATACCTGACCAAAATAAATTTATTTCCACACTTCATAAGTTTTTGAAGCCTGAAGGTTATGTTTTTTTTGCTTATCCTCCGTGGTGGATGCCGTTTGGTGGTCATCAACAAATCTGTTCTCACAAAATATTGAGAGTTTTGCCGTGGTTTCATTTACTTCCAATGTCTATTTATGTAAATATTCTGAAAATTTGTGGCGAACAACCCGGAACTATAAATGAGCTTCAAGACATCAAAAAAACAGGTGTCATAATTGAAGATATTAAAAACCATATCCACTCTAATAATTTTGGTATAAAAAAGGAAACATATTGGCTCATCAACCCAATTTACTCTCAAAAATTTGGTTTAAAGCCCCGAAAACTAGCCAATTTCCTGACCAAAATTCCTTATTTAAGAAACTTTTATACGTCGGCACACTATGTAGTTTTTGGCTTAAAACAAAGTAATTTAATCTAAATTAAAAATGAAAACTCAAAAAACACTTCACATCATCACTTTTTCTAAATACTTACACCTATGCCTTTCATAAGCCCTTCTGATTATAAACCAAAGTTTTGGCTTAGAAATGGTCATATCAATACTTTGTACCCCTTCTTATTCAGAAAGAGGCAATTTGAATACCAATATAGGCAAAGAATCGATACACCAGATGAAGATTTTTTTGATGTAGATTGGGCCAAACACGACATAAAACCCAAAAAACTTGTTATACTTTGCCATGGACTAGAAGGTTCTACTCAGTCCCAATATATGATAGGTACATCTCACACTCTTTTCAGCGCAAGTATGGATGTGGCGGCTTTAAATTTTAGGTCTTGTAGCGGTGAAATGAATAGGCAAAAAGTAATGTATAATAGTGGCTGGACCCGTGATTTACATTATTTTATTGAAAATTTCACCCATGATTATAAAGAGATTCACATATGTGGCTTTAGTTTGGGTGGAAATGTGACTCTAAAATATATATCTGACGGAATATATCCCATAGACAAAAGACTTAAAGCAGTGGCAGCCATATCAACCCCTTGCGACCTCAAGGGCTGTAGTTTGGAGTTGCTCAAAAAGAAAAACTACATATATGCTCAACAATTCTTAAAAACATTAATAAAAAAGATTGAACTAAAACATGAAGCCACTCCTGAATTAATTGATATAAATCCAATTCAAAAAATTAAAAACTTATGGGATTTTGATGATTATTATTCAGGGCCACTTCACGGGTATAGAGATGCGGAAGACTATTATTCACAATGTAATAGTTTACAATTTTTGCACAACATTAAAATACCCGCTTTGCTGATAAATGCTAAAGATGATACATTTTTGGCACCTACTGCCTATCCGTACGACATTGCAAAAAAAAGTGATTACCTTTATTTAATGACGCCAAAATATGGTGGTCATGTTGGTTTTTCAATACCTCAACAAAAATCATATTGGAATGAACAAAAAGTCTTGAAGTTTTTTAATAACATAAAAGATAAATTATAAAAATTTGGCTCTAAAGTTTAAATTTTCCCTCATTGTAGTTATACTTTTTGTATATCTTAAAGCATCCACTCAAGTGACTGGTAAAATCACTGATGAGAATGGTGCACCTTTACCCTACTCTACGATTTACATTGAAAATACTACAATAGGCACGGTAGCCAATGAAGAAGGAGACTATATTCTTGATATGCGAACTAATGGTCAATATACGATTATTTATCAATATGTAGGATATAAAAAGCATAGTGAACCCATGACCTTTGATGGTAAATCAAAGATTAAAAATATTCAATTAAAACTTGATGAAAATATTCTTTCTGAGTTAGTTATTTCCGCTGATGCAGAAGACCCAGCTTATGGTATTATACGAAAAGCTATCGCTAAAAGGGCATATTATAAAAATCAATATTCTTCTTCGCAAGCAGATTTATACATCAAAGGAGTTATAAAGATGTTAGATGCTCCAGAGGCCATTATGGGCAATGAAGTAGGCAACTTAGGAGGCATGCTAGATTCTCTTCGTCAAGGTATATTGTATTTATCCGAATCGAAGTCTAAGTACTATTTCAAAGCTCCCGACAAAACAAAAGAAGTCATGATTTCCACAATAAAAGCTGGTGACAATAGCCTTTTTACAGCTAATCAGTTCAATTGGGCGTCATTTGACCTTTATGAAGAATATGTAAAAGTTGGCCGTGATTTGGTATCTCCGATTTCGAAAAGCGCATTAAATCATTACGTATTTAAACTTGAATCCACTTTTTTTGACAACAACGGCTACACTATCAATAAGATAAAAATACAACCCAAAACAGGGACAACTCCAGCCTTGCATGGGTTCATTTATATTACCGAAAACTTATGGAATATACATAGTACAGACTTAAAAATATATGGGTCTCCATTGAGAGGCACCTATGTAGATACTATTCAAATTCAACAGATTTATTTGCCCACAGAAAAACCTGACAAGTGGCAACTTTTTAATTACAACTATAATTTTAATGCCAGTATTTTAGGTTTTAAAATCGGTGGCAATTTTACTTATGTTTTCTCCAATTGGATCAACAATCCAGACATAGATCTTATTTTTGATAGTCAAGAAACTTTCAAAGTAGAAGAAACTGCCTTAAAAAAGGATTCAGCCTATTGGGCCAGTTCGCGTCCCATACCATTGACAAAAGAGGAACAAAAGGATTACATTAAAAAGGACTCACTCCGAGTCATTTGGAATTCAAAACCCTTCCTTGATTCTTTAGATAAAGAAAACAATAAAATAAAATATTCCTCACTCCTTTTGGGTTATACCTATCAAAATTCACACAAAAAGACATCTTTTTCCATCCCTGCACCCATGTCATTGATAAGGTTCAATGCCATAGAGGGTTTTAAAATATTTTTGTCACCAAAGTGGAATAAAGAAGATAGCACCTACAGAAAATGGACAATTTCTACGCCCTTGGCATATGGATTTGCCGACAAACAACTCAAAGCCACAGCAAGATTAGAGTATTTATTTGATAACTATTCTTTGGGTAAGGTACATCTAGAAGGTGGAAGACATTATGAAAACTTTGACCCTTATGGCTCACTAGTTGAAAAAAATAATTCCTGGTTATCATTATGGCAAAAAGTCAATTATATAAGGCTTTATGACAATTTATTTGGAAAAATAGGCTATAATCAAGAAATATTCAATGGGGTTTATTTATCAATAGAAACAGGATATACACAACGAAAACCACTTGCCATTAATACTCAATATAGTTTTAGGCGAAAAGATGTATTATTTAATGAAAACATCCCCAATATTAGCCTCAATCCAGAAGTATATTCATCATCTACGTTTTGGAAAACTCATGCAAGCATAAAATGGATTCCTAAACAAAAATTTGGTAGTTACCCTAATGTAAAAGTGAGACAAGGAAGCTCCTACCCTACTTTTCTCTTGACATACAACCAAGGCATTAATCTACAAATCAACAATGAAATGTGGCATCAAATTTCATTAAAAATGAGTGACAATTATGTGCCTGCCAATTTATGGGGTTTTTCACAATACAACATTGATATTGGTACATTTTTGGGATCCAATCCTAAATACTTTGCTGACTATCACCACCCTTCGGGCAACCAAATATTGATTCCTATCAACCCCAGTCTAGCATCCTTCAACCTTCTTCCCTACTATGAATACAGTACTAACAGATTTTTTGTACAAGGCAATTTTAGACACCACTTTAATGGTAAAATAGCAGACAAAATTCCTTTGATAAATCGTACAAAACTAAAATTTGTAGCTGGACTTTCGGCACTTTACGTCCCCAATAGAGGGGCTTATTTTGAGCCGTTCATAGGAATGGAAGGATTTAGGGCAGGGCCTATACCTTTATTTGACATTGACTATTCATTCTCTTTTGATGAATATGGTTTCCTAAGAAGTGGATTTACGCTTCGTCTATCTAGTGTTTTTGAAAATTAATGGGCATTGAGCACTGACAATTTAATTATTATTGTGAATATTTATTTGTGTACTTGTATTTAATTTCTTAACATTGCCCCGTCAACAAATATTATGGACGTGGACAAACAATATATCTTAGCTTTAGATCAAGGTACTACAAGTAGTAGAGCCATTATTTTCGATCATAAAGGCCTTATTTTGACGATGGCTCAAAAAGAATTTAATCAATATTTTCCCAAACCTGGTTGGGTAGAGCATTCGCCTAATGAAATATGGTCTTCACAGATAGGAGTAGCAGCAGAAGCGCTCTCGGAAGCCAATATAAAACCGCAACAAATAGCAGGAATTGGAATCACAAACCAAAGAGAAACCACCGTAATTTGGGATAAAAAAACAGGTACTCCAATTCACAATGCCATAGTTTGGCAAGATAGAAGAACATCAGCAATATGTGATCAATTAAAAAATGATGGGCATGCCTCTCTCATTCAACAAAAAACTGGACTTATCATAGATGCCTATTTTAGTGCTACAAAAATACAATGGCTTTTGGACAATGTACCTGGCGCACGACAAAAAGCAAAAAATGGAGAACTCTGTTTTGGAACCATAGATTCGTGGTTAGTCTGGAAACTGACGGATGGTAAAACACATGTAACCGATGTTTCTAATGCATCCCGAACTATGCTTTTCAATATAAATACGCTTACTTGGGATGTAGAATTGTGCCAGTTGTTCAATATCCCTTTGAGCCTGCTACCCGAGGTAAAAAGCAGCAGTGAAATTTATGGTTATACAAGTCAAACATTAATATCTGCGTCTTTACCCATTTCGGGTATTGCGGGCGACCAACAGGCTGCCCTTTTTGGACAAATGTGTATCACGCCTGGAATGGTAAAAAACACTTATGGCACGGGCTGTTTTATGTTGATGAATACAGGAATACATCCCATCATTAGCCATAATAATTTATTAACAACTGTTGCATGGCAAATTAATGGTGAAACACAATATGCGCTAGAGGGCAGTGTTTTTATAGGCGGTGCAGTTGTCCAATGGTTGCGCGATGGCTTAAAAATCATACGGGACTCCTCCGAAGTAGAAGCATTGGCACTCCAAGTTGAGAGTACCGAAGGTGTTTATGTTGTCCCGGCTTTTGCAGGTTTGGGTGCTCCTTATTGGGACCAAGATGCAAGAGGTATCATTACAGGCCTAACGCGTGGAAGTCAAGTAGCGCACATCGCCCGCGCAGCCTTAGAAAGTATTGCTTTTCAGACAACAGATGTGCTAAAAGCTATGGAAATGGATTCAAACATCAACATTAAAGAGCTTCGAGTGGATGGTGGCGCAACTGTCAATAACCTATTGATGCAATTTCAAGCCGATATACTTAATTGTTCAGTTGTCCGTCCCTCTGTCACTGAAACAACGGCCTTAGGTGCTGCTTATTTGGCTGGACTTTCCGTAGGATTTTGGAAAGATATTGATGATATTAAAAATCAATGGCTTCAAGAAAAAAGATTTGATCCCAAAATGAATAATGTTGAAAGAAACAATCATTACAACGGCTGGTTATCCAGTGTCCAAAAAACTATGAAATAATCTTCTATTATCATGAATAGACAAGAACAAATAGACCAAATTCTTAAAACTCCTGAGTGGGATATAATTGTAATTGGAGGTGGTGCCACAGGTTTGGGAACTACATTAGATGCAGCTAGTAGAGGGATTAAAGTCTTGTGTGTTGAGAAAGTAGATTTTTCAAAAGGAACATCAAGCAAATCTACAAAACTCATTCATGGCGGGGTGAGATATCTCGAACAAGGCCATTTAGCCATGGTAAAATCCGCACTACAAGAAAGGTGGGCTTTTATGAAAAATGCACCCACTATGACCAGAAAATTGAGTTTTGTTCTTCCTGTCTATTCCTATTTTCGGTGGTTGTATTATGGTTTTGGGCTTATGATTTATGATTTTTTATCAGGAAAACTAAGTTTAGGCAAAACCAGATTTCTCAATAAAAAAGCAGTCATTAACAAAATACCCAATATAGAACAAAAAAATCTTGTGGGCGGAATCAGATACTTTGACGGGCAATTTGACGATAGTGAAATGTGTCTAGCCTTAGTAAGAACAGCTTTAAAATATGGAGCAACTGTTGCCAACCACATGTCAATGGAAAATTTCATTTATGACAAAAACAATAAAATATCTGGTGTAAGGCTTTACGATTGTTTTTTAAATTCTCATTATAATGTTTCATCAAAATGTGTGATCAATGCCACGGGAGTGTATGCAGAAAACATTTTAAAAAAAGATAATCCATTACATCCTTCACTTATCAAACCTTCGAGGGGCACTCATATAGTGGTGGATAAAGAATTTTACCCTGGAAATCATGCTCTGATTATCCCAAAAACTTCGGATGGAAGAATTCTTTTTGCAGTACCATGGCACAATAAAGTAGTGATAGGGACCACAGACATTTATACAAACGATCTCAATGATGAACCCACAGCTACTCAAGATGAGGTAGAATTTATCTTACACAATTTCAACCAATACACACATCAAACCTTACAAAAATCAGATATAAAATCCGTCTTTTCAGGCCTGAGACCATTGATTCAACAAAAAAGTAAAAACTCAACAGCTGCTCTCGTGCGGGACCATACCTTATTAATTTCTGACTCAGGTTTGATTACTATTACAGGTGGTAAATGGACGACCTATAGAAAAATGGCAGAAGATACCATCAACAAAGCCGTTAGAACTTATAAATTAGCCCATGCTGGAAAATGTATCACTCGAAAACTACAACTTTTGTCTAATGTGAGGCCACAAATCACGTCTGAAGATATCTTATTGCACCCAGATTTTCCATATTCCGAAAGAGATGTTCTTTTTACTGTCCGAAATGAAATGGCTTGTACAATAGAAGATATATTGGCCAGACGCATAAGGTTGTTATTTCTGGATGCTCAAGTAGCCCTTAAAGTAGCCCCACGCGTCGGCAAAATATTACAACAAGAATTATCCAAAGACAATGCTTGGTATGAAGACCAACTCAAGTCTTTTGAAAATACAGTTCAAAAATATTTAGTTCAAACTTAAAATCTAAAATATTATGTCAATATTCTTAGCAGAAGTTATAGGTACTGCACTCCTCATCATATTAGGCAATGGAGTGGTAGCCAATGTAGTTCTTTCTGGCACAAAAGGCCACAATAGCGGATGGATTGTTATTACATTCGGTTGGGCCATTGCCGTATTTGTAGGAGTATATAGCGCAGCAGCAGTTAGTGGTGCTCATTTGAATCCTGCCATTTCTCTTGCGATGGTTTTACTAAAAAGAATGAATGTTGCTATTCTTCATCATTATATTTTGGGTCAACTCATTGGTGCAGCTTTAGGGCAAATTTGTGTTTGGCTTGCCTACAGAAGTCATTATAATACTACTGTTGACTCTTCTTCGATCCTAGCCACTTTTGCCACTATGCCGGCCATATTCCATCCCTTTAATAATTTTGTGAGCGAGTTGATTGGTACCTTTGTATTAGTCATGGGTGTGCTTTTTATTGCCTCACCCACTGCAAGTTTAGGAGCCTTAGATGCTCTTCCTGTAGCCTTATTGGTTTTGGGAATAGGATTGAGTTTAGGTGGCTCAACGGGATATGCTATCAATCCTGCAAGAGATTTTATACCAAGACTTTTACACAGCCTACTGCCCATACGCCATAAAGGTGGTAGTGGATGGCATTATGCATGGATTCCAGTATTCGCTCCACTTTTAGGAAGTATTGCCGCCACAATAGTCTATCAATATCTTTATTCAACCCTGTGATATTTTATCCCAATTGCTCAACTATTGACTCCCATTCTACCATCTTACTTTCCAATTGTTGAGTGAGTTGTTCATGTTTTTGGGTGCGTTGAGGATAATCAGGTAGAGTATAAAAATCGGGATGAGCCATTTCCTTTTCGAGCGCGCTGATATTGGATTCTAGTTTTGAAATTTCTCTTTCACAAATACTCAATTGCTTTTTTAGATGACGTTCGTCTTGTGCGGACAAATCTGACTTTTTGGATTCTTTATGTTCAATTTCATTGCCAACCACAGTATGTTTTTGTTGGAGTTCAATACTCCTCATATCTTCGAGGCTTTTTTTATTCAAAAAGTAATTTATGTCTCCAAGATAGGTGGCTATTTTTCCATCTTTAAACTCAATGATTTTTTCGGTGGTACCGCTCAAAAACTCTCTATCGTGCGAAATAAGAATAAGCGCTCCTTCATATTCTTTTATGGCGGCTTTCAAAATTTCTTTAGAATAAATATCTAAATGGTTAGTGGGTTCGTCTAATATCAGTAAATTACAAGGCTGCATCATCAAAGAAGCCATCGCTAATCGAGCCCTTTCTCCACCCGAAAGAACCGATACTTTTTTTTCTACATCTTCTCCGGAAAAAAGAAATGCCCCTAAAATACTTCTCACTTTGGGCCTCATTTCAGCAGGCGCTTTATCTTCCATCACTTCAAGCACAGTCTTTTTGATATCTAGTAGTTCTGATTGATTTTGAGCATAATATGATATTTTGACATTTGCACCATAGTCCATCGTACCCGTAGATGCTGGCAATAAACCGTTGATAATCCTAGCCATTGTAGTTTTTCCTTGCCCATTTTGCCCGACAAATCCCACCTTTTCTCCACGCTCCAAAGTAATATCCACATTAGAAAAAACTACATTGTCGCCAAAACTCTTAGACAAAGATCGTCCTTCAAAAACTACTCTTCCCGCTCGAGGTACTTCAGTGAATTTAATATTGAGCCCACCTATATCTTCTTGTGGCAATTCAATCCTTTCTACCTTATCCAATTGTTTCTTCATGCTTTGAGCCATCTTTGTTTTAGTGGCTTTGGCCATGAATCGGTTAATAGTTTTTTCCTTTTGAGCTATTTCCTTTTGCTGATTGACAAAGGTAGCTTTGAGCATTTCATCTTGTTTGACTTTTTCAATCAAATAATTATTATAACTTAGCCGATAATCATAAATTTTTCCGCTTTGAATTTCTACTATTCTATTGCATACATTTTGTAAAAATTGTTTGTCATGCGATATGATAATAACCGTTCCCATATATTCATTCAAATAACTTTCCAACCAAATGATAGATTCAATATCTAAGTGATTGGTAGGCTCATCCAACATCAACACATCGGGTTTTAAAATCAAGAGTTTGGCCAATTCTATACGCATTTTCCATCCACCACTAAATGTAGAAATGGATTTGTGCAAGTCCGAATCTTTAAATCCTAATCCTTTGAGAATCTTGACTGTTTCAACCTCGAGTTTTGTTAAATTAAAATGTTCTAACTGCCCTGACAATTGTGCTAACTCTTCAACAATCTTATTATAATCTGCACTATCATAATCCTCTCGCTCTGTTAAGTCCAATTGGATGCTTTCCATGCGGGTGTGGATTTGTATGGCGTCTGCATGACAAGACATGGCTTCCTGCAAAACTGTATTGTTTTCGTTAAATTCAAACTCTTGACGCAAATAGCCAATGGTGGACTTAGCAGGAAACTCCAAACGACCTAAATCTGGAGAGATTTGGCCTGAAATAATTTTTAATAATGTGGACTTCCCTACCCCATTTTTTCCAATCAAACCCACTCTGTCTTTTGGACTCACCATAAAACTGATGTTGTCCAACAATACTCTATCTCCAAGAAAAACTGAAATATCCTTAATATAATACATGACCTTTTTTAATTAAAACCCACAAAGATAAGAAAACAAATTGACCCAAGAAAATTTTAATTACGGACTCCCCTATTCTTTCAGAGTTAAAAGAATGACACATGGTGATGCAAAAAAACAATTCACTTATTTAGCATGAAAAGCCAAAAACGCCATCAATCCCATGCCTACTTCAAGGGCTTGCGCATCTATATCGAAGTAGGGTGTATGCACCGAATGTTGAGTAGCAGAAGATTCATTGGCTGTACCTAATCTATAAAAACAAGCTGGAATAACTTGAGAATAAAAGGCAAAATCCTCCGCTGTCATTCGTATATCTAAATCTATCACATTATCCGGCCCGAGGTAGGATTGCATGGCTGATTTGATGGATTTTGCCATTTCTGCATCGTTGACCAAACAAGGATAACCTTTCACTATGTCCACCTCAATAACTCCGCCCATGGATTGACCCACATTTTGAGCTGTATCTAATATGATTTGATGGGCTTTTTTGCGCCAATTTTCGTCAAGGGTGCGCAGTGTGCCTTCCATTAGAACCTCGTCAGGAATAATATTTGTAGCACCACCCACTGAATTGATTTTCCCTATGGTAAGCACCGTGGGTACATTAATAGGTGATCGGCGCGACACAACACTTTGAAGTGCAGTGATTAGATGCGCACTCATCAATATAGGGTCAATGCAGTTATGTGGCATGGCAGCGTGCCCACCTTTTCCTTTGGCTTTGATATATATTTCATCAGCAGAAGCCATATATAAACCCGACCTAATACCGACTTGTCCTACTTTAAGCTCAGGATATACATGTTGCCCCATTATAGACATGGGTTGCGGATTTTCTAAAACACCTTCATTTATCATCATAGATGCGCCACCCGGCAACTTTTCTTCTCCAGGCTGGAACAACACACGTACGTTGTAAGGTAATTTTGATTTCAAATCATTCAAAATAAAACAAGCCCCCAACACACACGCCGTATGTACATCATGACCACAGGCATGCATAATACCTTCATTTTGGGATTGGTAAGCCACATCGCTCAATTCATGTATCGGCAAAGCATCTATGTCGGCCCTAAGAGCCACCGTATTCACATTGGCTATGTCCGATCGAATTTCGGCTACAAGGCCATGTCCGGCCCAACCTTTAGTGAATTCAATATTCCGCAAAGACAATTGTTCTGCAATAAATTGAGAAGTTTTTTCCTCTTGAAAAGACAATTCTGGATATTGGTGCAAATGCTCACGAATATCTTTTATAATGGGAAAATATTTTTTGGACAATGATTTTATGTCAGCGATAAGTGAATCATCAAAATAATAAGGTATGGACATTTTTATAATTTCAAAAAGATAATCGACAAAAAATAAAGTAATTACTCCATTGTAAGGGTTCAAACCATAAAAACGACACTTTCAAGATGAACTATCATACACTGAGTAATTTCAAAAAATACTAATCTACCACAAAAGTAATTATTAAATACCACATCGGCTTGCATTGAGACAAAAAAATATATTCAACCGTAATACAGCGAGACCACTATAAAACATAGGAATCTGAACCAAAGTTGATTTTAATTATTCCAAAACACATGAATCAATATCTATTCATGAAACAATACTGAATTCCCAAAGTACAAAAGCTGCAAAATTATTCTTCCATAATATCACATAATATGTATATTCTTCTATCTTTGCAATTGAAACAAAATCAAAATACATTGAAAAAAGTAACAAAAACAATTAAAAAACGATTATATGCAGTAATTAATAATAATAATAATTTGATTATCAACAATATATGGCTTTATAGGATATCAAAGAGGTGCGCTAAATAAAAAGTTGTGTCTCAATAAAACAAATAAAAATATCAATTGAAAATAAACTTGGAAAACTACCCGAGAAAGGAATACTTTATATTTTTGATGGACACTGTTCTGAAAACGACTTTATAACAATCTTCACTGAATCTCTTGATAATCTTGAAAAGAAATATCCGCCGCAAGGAATGAAAAATCTTAATGAAGAATACAATAAAACACATTATGATGGATTAAAAGTTAAATATGAAATAGAGCACTTCTTTGGAGAGAAAATTTATGATGTGTATGAATATGATAAGCGTAAATACAATTCACTAATCGAATCAAATTCATATTTTCATTCACATATATTAGGAAAACCAATGGACTCAATAGATTCTGCATATCTACATTTAAAGGGGTTTGAAACGTTAAAATACGAAAGCCTTGTGGATAGAGAAATTAATGAATTCTATCATCGTAACTTTTCAAATTCTCTAAAAGAATGTGAGTTGGGTATATGTAAAAATAATGAAAAAAGTGAGTATTTCCAAAGAAAAAAGGAACAGTTATTAAAATTTGATGCTGAAAAAGAATTTCATTTTAAAAATCATGAAAAAGTAACTTGTTTAATTGGTTTAGAATCATTAGATAGATTGGGTTGGATGTGGAGTGATTCCGGGTTCAATTATGTTTATATTTTGGACGAAGATTTGAAAAACAAGAATTTCAGCAATCTTTTAGTAGAAACATGGTCATCTTAAATAGAATACTAGCTAAAACAAACCGTATATCGAACATGTTATCAATCGCTGCCATATCACATACGGCCAAACCCTACACCACCCAAAAAACATTCAACCCACCCCTTATAAAATGAATGAGTTTTTAAAATAGAATATTAGAATAAACCTTAAATAAACATGATAAAAAAGATAGTACTTTCTTGAGCCACTCAACACCAATTCATCATAATCCAAAATATTCACACTCTATCAAAATATCTTAAACCCACATGATAGAATCAACCTTCCAGGATTTTTATCGAATTGATAAGCTTGATCTTTTATAATAATTTCATCACCAAAACTATTGAAATTACCCTCATAGCTCAAGTCAATGCGTAGGCGCCAGAAATCCACACCTGTGCCTGCTTGCCATCCATAAGTGGCGTTTTGCAGCTTTTGACTATAGTTTTTATAATCAAAGACTTCTCTAGAAGATTGTATCAAAAAATTTCCCACAACACCGCCGTGAAAACGCAACGCCCCTAACTTTATACCTACATTCACGGGCAAATTGAGATGATTGTATTTTTCATTTCTTATGGCATTGACGACACCTTGCTCGCTATAGTAACTTATCCTATGCTCCACATTGTTGCTATTAAAAAGCAATGCAGGCTCGACATAGAGTCCCAAAAGCGTAAGTCTCATGTACGCACCTATATGATGTCCATAGCCCACATTGGAAGTGTTCCATTCCAAAATCCCATCGGTATTTTTGATCAAAACCCCTTCATGGGCCAAATCATAGCTGCTCAAACCCAACTTGGCGCCCAGCTCAATTTGTCCAGATAATGTGAGACTACAAAGCGCAATGAATAAAGAAATAGAAACTGTTTTCCACATGATTTTATATATTTGGAGTAAAAAAATATTTAATTAACTTATTAAAGATAGAAGTAAAACGTAAAAATGCTTAAAAATTACCTACTTTTGCATCCTATTTAATTAATTTTTAACTTCTTTTGTTAATATAATGGGTTAAAATTGAATACATTACACTGAAAATGTTACCAATATTAATTAAATATAGATTTAATATATCAAAAAAGATGCCGAGATGTTAATTAAAGTAGCGGAATTTGTTGGTAGTTTTCCCAAAGAGAGTATGTGTCCGAGCGACAACAAACCAGAATTTGCTTTTATTGGTAGGTCTAATGTAGGTAAATCTAGTTTGATTAACATGCTTACCAACAGAAAAAGCCTTGCAAAAGTATCAGTGACTCCTGGAAAAACCAAATTGCTTAATTTTTTTGATATTGACAATCTATGGTATTTAGTGGATTTGCCAGGATACGGATATGCGCGCGTCTCAAAGTCAGAAAAAGCAGCCTTTGAAAAAATGATACATGGATATCTTAAAAATAGGGCATCATTGGTTTTGGCCTTTGTTTTGATAGATTCAAGGCACGAACTCCAAAATGCTGATAAAGAATTTTTAGAATGGTGTGGACACAATCAAATTCCAATTTCAATTGTCTTTACGAAAGCTGATAAATTGAAAAAAAGCCAATTGGATCAAAATATTACAAGTATTAAAAATGAAATTCTGAAACAATGGAGTGAATTACCTCAATATTTTATAACAAGTTCAGAAACCAAACAAGGCCAGCAAGATATTCACCAATATATTGATGACATCATTAAAAAATTAAATTGATTTTCATGCCCAACAGCTATCCTCATATTGACAAAGATTTATCACATTGGCCCATTACAAAACAAAGTAATGAAAGAGAGGCATATATAGAGCGATTGAATAAATTCGTCATGGAGCAACTTACCTCCAGCCATAATGATATCAATAGCCTTATTTCTAAAACTATATCACTCGAAAAACAAAGAATAAAGCTCAATGCATGGAAGGTGGATCCACCAGACGACAATGAATATTGGTCCAAAATAAAAAAAGATTTGGAGGTGTCCGAAAACCTCGAAGAAAAACAAGAACTGCAACTTCAATTGCTCAAAAAAATTGTAAATAGATACAATAACGAGATAGTTCCCACTTTCAAACCCCGTACTTTTAAGTTTGGCCGTTTGTTTCTCACTTCATTTTTTTCGAGGATATTCAATAAATATTTTGAAAAAGGAATGTTTAGATGGGGCTCAAAAAAAGATTTAAGTCAAAAGATTATTCTGAAAGGGCCTATCGAAAAAATAAGAGAGCTTTATAAAAAAGGGACTTTAGTCATGGTGCCAACACATTATTCCAATTTGGATTCCATCATGATAGGTTATGCTATTGATACGAATATGGGATTGCCTTTCTTTTCCTACGGAGCTGGTCTCAATCTGCTGAACAATGAAATTGTAGGCTATTTTATCAATAGATTAGGTGCATTCAGAGTAGATAGAAGAAAGAAAAACCCCATCTATCTTGAATGCCTCAAATCAATGACTAGTTTTTCAGTATATGAAGGCCTCAACTGTTTGTTTTTTCCAGGAGGCACACGATCTAGAAGTGGATGTACCGAAGATAAATTGAAGTTGGGCCTTTTAGGTTCCGCCATCGAAGCGCAAAGAATGCACATAGAAAGCAACAGTCAACAAAAAGTATTCCTAGTTCCTCTTTCAGTAGGTTATCACTTCGTGATGGAAGCGCCATCGCTTGTTGATCAACATTTGAGATCATTAGGCAAGGAACAATACAATAAATCATCGGCATCAAAGCCCACAACGGGAAGCCTTATTCAATTTATCAAACAAATATATACTAAATCGTCAGAAGTATATATGTCTTTTGGTGAGCCTTTGGATATTTTGGGCAATCAATTAGATATTAATGGCAATAGCATAGATAAATTCGGAAGAAATATAGATGTCGAATCTTATTTCATAACTGAAGAAGGGATAGCCAATGACAAACAGCGAGATGGCATCTATGCCAAAAATCTAGCTGAAGCCCTTGTAAAATCGTACAAAAAGCACAATGTCATTCTCTCTAGTAATGTAGTGAGCTTTGTTGCCTTCCATATGATAAACACCGAATATAAGGATGAAGGGTATATTCAAATTATCAATAAAAAACACGCCACCTTTGAAATAGCCTATGAAGACTTTTTGAATAAGGTGACAGATTTAGTAAAACACATTTTAATTATGCATAAAAATGGAGAAGTTACCCTTTCTGATGAACCATGGGATGATATTGCGGTTTTGGTAGAGAGAGGAATAGAAAAAGGAGGGATTTATCATGCAAAACCCCTTTTAGAAATCACCAAAAAGAATACGGTTCTTTGTCGTGATTTTCGTTTGCTCTATTTTTATCATAACAGACTGTCCAATTATGGACTTGAAAATCTTATGGGCTGGAATGAAGTGGAATAGTTTCAGGATAGACATAAAACTCGGTGTGAATTTATAATTTTTAAAAAAAAAGAGTGAATTCCTTTAAATAATAAACAAAAATAGATAGTGCAATGATGGCGACGCACGGCAAAAAATAAAAATGAATTACATAATTTTTGATTTAGAAGCAACATGTTGGTTAGGCAGACCGCCCCGAGGTATCAATGAAATCATTGAAATTGGAGCAGTAAAGGTCAACAATTATGGCGAAGTGGAGTCCGTGTTTAGTCAATTTGTGAAACCGACAGTCAATGCTGTGCTTTCTGATTTTTGCAAAAAACTCACCTCCATCAGTCAAGAAAATGTGGATAAATCCCCTACTTTTCCCAAAGTAATAGAAGATTTTAAAGATTGGATTGGCGTAGGAGACGAATCTTACACCCTACTTTCATGGGGAAAATACGATAAAGAACAACTCAAACAAGACTGCGAATTGCACCACCTTGACATTGAATGGTTAGACCATCATTTCAATCTCAAACCTGCCTACAAAAACCTAAAAAATCTAAAAGATGAGCCAGGACTTAAAAAAGCCGTAAAGCTAGAAGGATTTGAGTTTACGGGTATTCATCATAGAGCCATCTCGGATGCTGAAAACTTAGCAAAAATATTTGTAAAACATTTCAAAGAATGGCCTGTTGGTTAATTAAATGCGGTATTACTTATCTAAATTATTTTATGGAATAGAGCATGAGCAAAAACCGCAATGATTATATTTATGCAAAACGTGAGTTCGTCAAAAACCGTCAATAAAAATAAGTTATCAATTCCATCTGCTTGACCAAAGAAAGGAAAGGCAAGTCTGACTTTTAATAACATTTTAAAAATTAAAAAATGAAACATATAATTATCTTCACTTCAATTCTGTTGGCTTTGAGTGCTTGCGCTCAGGATAAAAAGACCAACCCATCTACGGAAACAGTTCTCAATGCCTTATCCACCACCAACTTAAAAATAGCCACTTTTGCAGGCGGTTGTTTTTGGTGTACAGAGACGATATTTGAAAACATATTGGGCGTGAGGGAAGTCATATCGGGTTATTCTGGCGGCAAGGAATCCAACCCCACTTATGAAACAGTAGCTGGAGGTCTTACTAGCCACGCCGAAGCATTTCAAGTCTATTACGACCCATTATTGATTTCGTATTCTGATTTGGTTCATATATTTTTTGCTTCTATTGACCCTACCATCGTGAATGGTCAAGGACCAGACAGGGGAAAACAATATCGAACTATAGCTTTTTATACGAATGAAGATGAAAAAAACATCATCCAAACCAAAATAAAAGAAGTTGCTCAAGAATACAATAAACCCATAGCTACTCAAGTGGTCAAATTTGAAAAGTTCTATCCTGCGGAAGATTATCACCAGGATTTTGTAAAACGCAACCCTACCCACAGATATGTCCAATTTGAGAGCATTCCACGTAGAGAAAAAACATTTAAAAAAATAGAACAGTGGGTAAAGCCCAAAGAATAAATTTTATTGCCTAAATACAATTCCAAATGATAAACTCAATTGAAGCCCAACTATCTGGTATGGCTGCACATTTTATTGGAAATGCAGCTGAAGGAGAAGATATAAAATGCTCCACAGAATTGATATCTTTAGATGATGAAGTTCAAAAAATATTGCACTCTTACTTTCTCACACATTTTAAAGAACCAGAGTACTTTCAATTTACCTTTTCGTCAGGTGAAGTAGAACTGAATGCTGTTTATAATTTTGTTGCCAATATATTTGACGATCCATCATCACTACATGAACACTCAGTAAAGATAGCCAGACATCTTCACAATCATTCTACCCATCCTTTTATAAAACCTGGAGAGCTCTATGTTGTGTATTTCGAAAATATACTAATTGATGACGAAATGGTAGAAGCTGTGGGCATATTCAAGTCAGAAAATAAAGATGTTTTTTTGAAACTAGAAACTTCATCACATAAATTTGGCTTGATAGCAGAAACTGGAACCAACATAGGAAAACTAGACAAAGGTTGCCTCATTTTTAATACTGACAGAGACACAGGCTTCAAAATGGTGAACATAGACCACAGCAATAGATACAAAGAAGCCAAATACTGGCGCGATGATTTTTTAATCATTGAACCTAAAGTCAACGATTATCATCAAACAAAGCATTATATTCAGCTCACAAAAAACTTTATTAAGGACCGCTTAAACAAAGAATTTGATACAGATAAAACTGAAGAAGCTGCCGTGATGACACAGTCCCAAAAATATTTCCAAAACAATGAACAATTTGATGCTGGAGAGTATGAGAAACGTGTATTTAAAGATGACAAAGTAGTAGAAGCCTTTCAGGACTACAAAGAAGAATATCAAAACATCAAACAAACACCCCTTTACGACAATTTTGAAATATCAGATCAAGCCGTCAAAAAGCAATCCCGTGTATTCAAAAGTATTATAAAGTTAGATAAAAATTTTCATATCTACGTTCATGGCGACAAGGAAAAAATAATGAAGGGTGAAGATGAAAATGGTAGAAAATATTATATTTTATATTATGAAAGCGAGAGTTGATAATAAAATTTCGTTTTAGTTAACCAAAGCTCTCACTCCAGCCTTTTCATTTTCAGCGTTTTTCTTTATGTGTGTCAAAACTCGTTCATGTATTTTGTGAATGATATGGTCACTCCAAATTTGCCAATAAAATGTAGGTCTTATGTTGTGATAATACCAAGTTGTTCCTTCTAAAAGCGTGTTCCCATTTGGTAATTCTGTCAATTTGAATTGTCCTTGTTTAGAAACAAAATAGTCGTGCAAGTGAGGTGCGTCAATGTCCCAAAAACTTAACTCTTTCATTGGTTCGGGTTGTTCAACAACGTCAAATTTTAAAAGTCTTGATTCGTCCCAAACTGTGATTGGTTCTACAAAACTCCCTGTCGTGAAGTTGCAATGTCTAATCGCACCAACTCCTGTTCCTTCAATTTTTGCGTTTATTGGATAAGCAATCCCTGTCTTAAAAATAAATTCAGTCGGCTCATCAAGTTGAGGAAACTCAACTACGTTTTTCCAAACTGTCTCTGGGTCTGACTTAATTTCAATTGAGGTTACTACTGAAGTCAAAGTAGCTTCATTGTCTTTTTCTATAAACGCCATTGTCGGTATGATACCGATTAAAATTAGCATTGTAGTTGGTGCGTTGTCTGGTGTTTTGTTAATTATTGTGTAACCAATTAAACTACCAATCCAAGTCAATAAAAGTCCGATTGGTGAAGCCATTGCTATGCAGATTAGTCCTTCAATAGCAAAAATTAAAAGTCCTGCTGTATAAACTCCCAATGTCAGAAATCCAATTTGCCAAGCCTGTTTATAAGTAATTTCATTTTTAAAACCGTATAAAATTGTCGAACCAGCTCCAATAAAAAATGGTGTGAAAATGAACATTGCAATTCCGTATTGTCCAATTCCGTATATTCCCCAAAGTGTCAAAAGTCCTGAAATGATAGCAGTCAGTATAACCGAAATCCACATTCGTTTTTTGTCGTCAGTTGGTAATAATTGTTCTATTTTTTCTTTCATCGACGTGTTGGCTTAAAGTGGCATATATCTTAAAAATGAATTTCATTTCTGGTAAACTTTCTATTTTCTCTCATTTCTTCAATAATTTCCTCCGCAGATTTATCAGACCCGAATGCACCAAAAGATTCAAAAAAATCACTCGTATTATTACCTTTATTCTTTTGTAGAGAATTCTTAAGTCGTTCTATTAATTCCAACTTGTTTACAGAATTTAACCTTTCGAAAAAGACCAAATAAGTATCTAAAATATGTCGTTCTATGTGTGTCATTAATTATCACTTTTTAATCTAAATACCTTAAAATTATTATTTCCAGAAGGCAAAAAAAAACACCCGATTAAAAATGTTTGCAATTAAAACGAAATTGAGAGGCTTTTTGTTCTTTAGTAAATTATTTTTTTAGGAATAAAGGATTCCAAATAAAATCGGCACCACATCAATTCTTATAAATGAAAAAGAACTCCCAAAGACAAAGTACTTTAACCCACCATTTTCACTCTCCAAAGCTCTCACTCCACCC
>CAZBCV010000006.1:0-32847 GCA_964490495.1 uncultured Aureispira sp.
TGACTTCGCACCATATGGGTGGCTATGTTTTGTCGTCAAAAGTACTGATTTTATTGTACTTGAAGGTCTCACGACGAATCTCATTTTAGATATTTAGGTTAAAGATAATTGATCATATAAAAATCAATTGACCCATACAGCGTAACGTTGTCTCCGCAATGTAGCCGCAAGTTCTTTTTCAGCTTTGAGTGCATCATCTCTTTTTGTATATTGTGGCAAATTATTGTACAGACTTGGCCTTAGAAAAGATCCATATTTTGCCACTATTGATGAAGAAATATCAAATCCTTTTTGACTCATTTTTCTTTGCTTATGTTGTTCAAAACGAGACTGAGGCGATTGGCTTGTCATACCTACATATAGACATTCATTTACCCCATTGTATTGTGGATTAGCTTCTCTAAATTTTCGATTTTCAGAAAAAACTTCTTTTCGTAGTTCTATGACGTAGATAGTGTACATCTCGTTAAAACTGTTCACATTATTTGAAAATTTCTGATACTTTTGACAACATAGCACGTTGAATGATTGAATCCGGCTGTGTTAAATCTATATCATTTATCAAAGGTAGATAGTTGGCTGTGATATTAAATCGGATGTTTTCGCCTTTACGTGTATTAATCTCTTGTTCTTTAGTGTGAAAAGCATTTAAAGGCAAGTTGTCTAACCCAATGAATTTTTCTGCATTGCTATCTACAAGAAAGTAGCGAACCCTCATCTCTGCGAAGCTGCCATTGGGTTGCCTAATTTTGTTGCGTTCATTCATTAAATGGTCAGTGGATAAGTTCAAAAATGAGTCTTGTAACACTTTCCTATCTAATCCTATTTTGAATCTAACTTTTTCAAATTTTCCGTAAGTTGGGAATTCGCCTATGGTCAGTTCACTAATATTGCTTCTAACTTGTCGAATATCATCCCTAACGACATTGCCATCAATAGCGCTGGTAATGAAGGCATTTAATTGCATAGAATCATTTTCTCCATACAAAGTGATGTTTGAAATATAAAGTCTTATTTCGAGACCTGTAATTTTTTGGCCTAAATTATTGATTAAGGTATCTCTACTTCTGAGAATAGAATCGCCCAACATATTGGAAATATCGAAAATCAAATTAGGATACATACAGCACTCTTCACATGCATCAAGGGCTTCTACATCATAGTTGTTGGCCAAAGTATCTAGGCAACCTTCTTTACGTTGAAAGCACGAAAGAGTCATAAGCACTCCACAAACTATACTTACTATTCCTCTAAATTTCAAATTTGATTATTTTTTGGGACTTTCAAATATTTTTTTTATAATTTGTTTGACTTGAGCTGAAAAATCTTTTTCCATCATCCAATGGTAATAATTGGGTTCTTGTCTAAATACATCAGTTACAAGCTGATTAGCATATTTTCCAAAATTGAAAACGATTTCTCCTTTATTGTTGTATTTTAGTCTATTGGTAATATCAATGCTATTGTTGTCTTTTATAAAATTTGCAATGGCATGTATGTCGTTTACAATTGGGGTAGGGGTAGTATTACCATCTGCATCTACATAATCTACTCCATCATACATTTTGAGTTGGCCAAAAAATACATCAACAGTAGCTTTAGTGTCGGCTAAGGCATCATGAGCATCAACTAAGTCACCGCCACAATAAAATTTATAAGCTGCTTTGAGAGTGCGGGGTTCCATTTTATGAAAAATCTTTTGAATATCTAAGAGTTTTCTCTTGTCAAGATCAAAATTAAGTCCAATTCTATGAAATTCTTCCAATAACATAGGGACGTCAAACCTATCTGAATTATAACCTGCCAAATCAGCGTCGCCAATAAAATCAAATATTTTATGACCTATCTGCGCAAAAGTGGGTTTGTTTTTAACCATTTCATTACTAATACCGTGGATGGCGAAAGCTTCTTCAGAAATAGGAATACCTGGGTTTATTAATAAAAAGAGTTCTTGTGGTTCGGGGTTGTCTTTGCTGTACTTAATGAGGGCTATCTGTAAAATTCTATCTTGAAGTATATTCAATCCAGTACTTTCTATGTCGAAGAAAATTAAGTCTTTTTGAAGATTTAAGTGCATATTTATTTTTGTTCGTTATCTAAATAATATTTTGAAAAATTGTTGGTGGCTCTATATTCAAGCTGACCGTCGCCTTCCAAATCAAAAATAAAAAACGCATCAACATTTTTTATATTGTTGGCCAGTTGCAATGATTTTTCTAAACCCATGACCATAAAGGCAGTAGCTAAAGCATCAGCAGACATGCAATCATCTGCGATGACAGTAGTGCTGAGTATGTCCGTTTGATAGCTTAACCCAGTTTTCGGATTGATGATGTGGGCAAATTTCTGACCTGTACTTTCATAAGAATTGCGATAATTACCACTTGTTGCAACACTTTTGTTGGAGACTTGCAATGGAATTTCTATGGCTGTCATTGAAGATTTTTCGTCTGGCCTGTTGATACCGATAACCCATTGTTGACCTTTATCATTGACACCAAGAGTACTGATTTCACCTCCAATCTCTACCATGAAGTTTTTTATTCCTTTGTCTTTTAAGAATTCAGCAATTATATCCACTCCATAACCTTTGGCAATTGCACTAAAATCCAGTGCAACTTTAGGCGCCGGTTTTCTTAAACAAATTGTTGCCTTGTCTTCAGTTAAAGTAATTTCCTCAAAACGCAAGAGTTGTAGTAAATCCATTATTATGGTTGTGTCTTTCTCTTTTATTGTTTTTTTTTCGCTGTAACCAAACCCATAATAATTGACTAATGGCGCTATTGATGGATTGAAAAAGCCTTCAGTGAGCACATATATATCTTTTGACTTTTCAAAAACTGGTTTAAAATAAATATCATCTTTTGGACTAAAACAATATACAGAGTCGCTTGAATTGAAAGTAGATATGGTGCTTTCTTTGATATAGGTTGACAAAGAGTTATTAAACAATACCAATATTGAATCTATACTTTTTTGAAGATGAGTATGACCATTGGATTGATATTTGATATTGTAAAATGTACCCATAGTTTCGCCTTTTATATTCTCAAACGGAACAAGGGTGTTTTTACATGAAGCTATTAATAAGAGCGATAAGCAAAAAAATGCTTTAAATATATATTTGAACATGGGATAAAAATTTGAATTAAATCTCTAGGGCTAAGTTGATAACATTATCAAATTCTTCAAAAGAAGGACGTGGAGCAAATGCATCAAATATCTTTCCATTTTTATCTATTACAATAAATCTTGGGATTCCATTGATTCTATAGTTTAAAGCCAGGGCGGATTGCCATGATTTAGGGGCATACCATTGTTGGCCTTTTAATTTTCTGTCTTTGACCATTTGCTTCCATGGTTCAGGTTGGTCATCCACAGAAATACTTATAAAAACCACATCTTTGTTTTTGTATTCTTCTTGTTTTTTATCTAAAAAAGGAAGTTCTGCTAAGCACGGACCGCACCATGTGGCCCACACATCAATATATAATGTTTTGCCCTTAAAATCCGAAAAAGATATGTTTTGGCCTTGAGCCGTGACAAAAGTATCATCAGGAGCATTCATGCCCTTAATGAGATGTTTTAAATTATTATAGTTTTGTATAATTTGATCTACTTTTTGTGCGGGTTGGATATTTTTTTTGAGTAAGTCATCTTTAATTTCATGAAGATCGTTGACAGATGTTTGTACCATTTCCTCAGCTAAACCAATATAAAGTTTGGATTTAATTTCAGATTGTGTAAAGTTTTTTTCAACTTGGTTGTATTTTCTAATATTCAAGCTTGAGGTGGCTAGAGTGGTATCTGCTTTGACAATGTAATCTAGATATACAGGTAAAAAATCATGGTAGCCAGGCACAGTCAATTGTTGCGCATTGTCATGATCTATGTTTTGAAGAAAACTGTCGTATGTTTCAGATAGTGTGAGTGTGGAGTCAGGATTGAAATACTTAAAATAAGTAGGATAATTCATTTTGAGAATAGCGGCTTCAAAAGTTATAGTTGAGTTCAAAAGGTCTAAAAAATCTGCGTCAAACGCCCCGTTATTCTTTTGATATTCTTGGCTGTGTTCGATGAGTTTTTGTGTTCTATTTTCTACTGATTTTATAAAATCACTCTCATTTTGCGAGAAAAAAATATCATATTGTCTATCAGAAAAAGTTTGTTTAACTCTTGAAAATTCATTCAAATATTGATTCTCATTAATGAAGTCACCCTCTAAAACTGATTGAAAGGGTTTGTTGATGTCTCCAATTATTGTAATGATTTTCCCGGGTTTTACAAAAACGGGGACTCTGTAATTACCCACAGTAAGACTCATTATGTTGGGTCTGTCTATATCAATTTCTTGCTCAAAACTCCCATCATTAGTCATAATGCTAGTCATTTCTTGCTGACCAACTATAAATATTTCTTTTTTGTTTGAATTTTCAATTTTACCTTTTATGACAGCGGGTTTAGTAGAGAAAGGTGATGGGGTGTTTTTGCAACTAAATAATAACAGAACTATGCCCCAAAATATAATTAAGTATTTATTCATTATGTGGAATGACTTTTTAATTGTTTTGCAATGTGCAAAAGTAATACTTAATTAGATTTATAAAGTATTGAATGACATTATATAAACCTAAATTAACAAAGTTTAACACGAATAGAGGACCAACTAATAATTTTTGGTAAATGTATATTGGAGGCATAACAAATCATAATGTCAACCTGGGAGACTGAAGTAATACAAATATCATTTTCTGTGATAAATCAGAAATATACAAAATGGCACTTTGTTATATAGATATCAAAGCCTATTGTTTTTTAAAAGGAATTTATTGAGCGTAAATCGCAGATAGTAAAATTATTTGGATGCCTCCCAAGATTTGAAGCCGTCTTTTAGGTTCAAAACTTGTAAAAAGCCAGAATCTTTTAATTTTTTTGAGGCTTTCTCACTGATACTTCCGTTATAACAATATACTACGTATTTTTTTGTCTTATCCAATTGTGCTATTTTGTTATCAAAATCTGGTGATTTAAAATCGATAACTATAGCATTTTCTATTTTGCCATGTTGCGCTTCTTCTTCAGATCGAACATCCAAAAAAATCATATTTTGAGATGAAGAACTACTAAGATGTTGCTTAACTAAAGGCACACTAGCATTAAAGTGTATAGGCTCTATCATAATGCCATCACTATAAGTGGCTTTGGTGTTGCTTGCATTTTTTTGTGCAGCTACACTGAAAATTCCGAAAACCAAAATGGACAAAGATATTAAATATTTCATGGTAATAATTGATTTAAAAAGTGATTGAGGGACAAAGTTAAACATAATTTTTGATAATAGCAATACTAATTTTTGTTTTTTATAAAATTTTTCAATTTTTTGTTTATTTAGCTTTTTTTGGAATGGTCATATATACTATTTTATAGCGGATTTAAACCAGTTTTGCTTAGTAAAAATCACAGAGTGAAGTCCTTCATGTGGAAGTTACCCTTAAAGGTAAAAAGATTCATACTAGTTAAGTTTAGCAATTACTCCTTAATTTAGTTCTAAGGTCTTTAAAAATTTAATTCTTAACTTTCAATTATTAATGTTTTCTCAAAGTTTGTATTATTTATTATGAAACTAAAGTTTTAGATCAATAAGCGCGTTCATCACTGTTTTTCATAAAGTTAATGAAGGCTCTATTCACCACTCTCATGCCTCCGGGAGTAGGGTAGTTCCCTGAGAAATACCAATCTCCTTTATTGTTGGGACAAGCTTCATGAAGATTTTCAATACTTTGATAAATAACTTGGACTTCTGGTTTTATATTTTCTGGAGTGACCAATTTAGAAATCTTATCTGTAATCTCATCATCCGTAAATTGGTCATACAAAAATTTCACTTGATTGGTCATTTGTTCTATGGGCAACTTTTCTTGTTCTAAACACTTTAGATAAACTTCCTCTAATAAATGGGACTTATTATTTTCATGAAGTAGTTCAAGTAAAGCCCTGAACGCGACAAATTCTTTGATTTTACTCATGTCAATACCGTAACAATCTGGATATCTTATCTGGGGTGCAGAGCTGACTATAATTATTTTTTTAGGTCTAAGTGTAGATAATATATAGATGATGGTTTCTTTTAAAGTGGTACCCCTAACAATAGAGTCATCAATAAGTACCAAAGTATCCACCTCATTTTCTACTATACCATATGTTACATCATATACATGGGACATCATCTGTCCCCGAGTGACGCCGTCTGCTATAAAAGTTCTAAGTTTTTCGTCCTTGATAGCCAGTTTTTCTGCACGAATTGAGAGACTTAAAATTTCTTGAAGTTTTTCGTCTGTCAAGGTACCATTGGCTGTATGTTCCGATATTTTCTTGCGTTTTATCTCGTTCAATTGGTATTCTAGCCCTTTCATCATACCGAAAAAGGCGACTTCAGCTGTATTGGGAATAAAAGAAAAAATGGTGTTTTCTATATCATAATTGATGGCATCAAGAATTTTAGTGGACAATAGTTCCCCCAGTTTCTTTCGTTCCAAATATATATGCCTATCCGTACCTCTGCTGAAATATATTCTTTCAAAACTGCATGGAGTTTGATGTGTACTTTCTCTGAATTGCTCTTCAGTGACAGTGCCATCTTTTTTGATGATTAATGCATGGCCTGGTTTGAGCTCATTGACTTGAAAATATCTTATGTTAAAGCCTGTTTGAATAGCTGGTCTTTCTGAAGCGACTACCACTACTTCATCGTCATGATAGTAAAACGCAGGCCTTATACCTTGAGGGTCTCTCAGTACAAACGCATCTCCATGTCCGATGAGACCTGCCATGGCATATCCTCCATCAAATTTCCTACAAGATCTTTGTAGTAGCCTATTTACATCTAAGTGCTTTTCTATAAGCTTATTGATTTCGATATTGGAATACCCTTCAGGTTTGAACCAATTAAAAAGCCTTTGAACTTCATCGTCTAAGAAGTGCCCCATTTTTTCTAATACAGTGACTGTATCGGATTTTTCCTTAGGATATTGCCCAAATGAAAGCAATTCTTCAAAGAGCTCATCTACATTTGTAAGGTTGAAATTTCCGGCTAAAACAAGATTTCGTGATATCCAGTTGTTGGATCTTATGAAAGGGTGTACAGTTTCAATGGTATTGAGCCCATGGGTGCCATATCGTAAATGTCCTAATAACAGCTCACCTGTGTAAGGCTTGTTATTTTTAAGCCATTCAGGGTCATTGAGTTGTTCTTCTGTACATCCATCGAAGTGAGAAAAAACACCTTCAAAAAGGTCTTTGAGATATTGTGGGCTATTACTTCTTTTCCGACTTATATATCTTGTTCCCGGCTCTGCATCGAGTTTTATGGTGACAATTCCTGCGCCATCTTGCCCCCTATTACGTTGTTTTTGCAACATAAGGTTCATCTTTTGTAGGCCATACAATGCAGTGCCATATTTTTTTTGGTAATAATCTAAAGGTTTTAAAAGCCTAATCAATGCTAGGCCACATTCGTGTTTTATTGAGTCACTCATATTGAGTATGATGTATATTGTAAATTGAAATTAAAAGTGCAAAGTTAAGTTTTTCTTCAGTAGTTTATTGTTTTCAAAGCTTAAAAACTTTTTAAATTATAAAATATCAACTTAAAACGTTCTTTAGTTGAGTATATGATGAACCTCAAAATGCAAAATATTCTATTTAAAGCGCAACATTTCTCCTAAAAGCGGTACCGAGTTCCATGAACGATTCTGTTTTTAGAATTCCAGGAATATTGTCAATTTTGTCGTACAATACTTTTCTCATATGTTCGTGATTATGGGCCGTAATTCTAATGAACAATGTATATGAACCAGTCACATAATAACACTCGGTAACCTCTGGTATGTTTTTCAAAGCTTCAATTATCCGCTCTGAGTTGTGGTCTTTTTCTAATGTCAATCCAGTGAAAGAAACCCAATCGAAACCCAGCTTTTTTTCATTCAACGCAGGTTTGATGCCTTCAATGATTCCATTGTCTATCATTTTTTGCACTCTTTGATGCACCATTGTGTGGGAAATATCCAAATCATTAGCTATTGTTGAAAAAGCAACTCTTCCATCAATTTCCAATTTTTTAAGTATGGCTTTGTCAAAATCGTCTATTTGCATCATTGTATTTAATTAAATTTGACACAAAATTATATATTTTTTATTAAATATTAATTATTTTTGGTGTAAATTAATTAAATTTTATACTTTTGTGGCTCAAACCTAATAATAAGAATATGGATATGTTATCTTCATTAAGTCAAAAATCTGCCTTCCTCATCGAAAAAGAGGACAAATACGGTGCACACAATTATCATCCTTTACCCGTAGTACTTGAAAGGGGAGAGGGCGTTTATGTCTATGATGTGGATGGTAAAGAATATATTGATTTTTTATCAGCTTATTCGGCGGTTAATCAAGGGCATTGTCATCCAAGAATCATTCAAGCTTTAGTGACTCAAGCTCAAAAATTGACATTGACTTCTCGAGCCTTTCATAATAACTTGTTGGGAGAATGTGAAGAGTTTATGTCGAATATGTTTGGTTATGACAAAGTCCTCATGATGAATTCTGGAGTAGAGGCGGTAGAGACAGCCATCAAACTAGTTAGAAAATGGGGTTATCAAGTCAAAGGAATTCCTTCTAATGAAGCTGTAATAGTTTTTGCAAGAGATAATTTTCATGGACGTACCACTACGGTTATTAGTGCATCCAATGATATGACCGCCACGCAAGACTTTGGCCCATTTATGCCAGGTATCGTGAGTATTCCATATAATGATATTGAAGCGCTCGAAAGTTTACTTAACACTCAGCCCAATATAGCTGGGTTTATTGTTGAGCCCATCCAAGGTGAAGCAGGAGCAAATGTGCCCGATGCAGATTATTTGACATCTGCTGCTCAATTGTGTAAAGCAAAAAATGTACTTTATGTAGCTGATGAAATTCAAACAGGAATAGCACGTTCCGGGGGTATGTTGGCTACCTGTCCGGAATGTAGCTGTCAAAAAGGTCGATGTCGCCAACCCAAAGAATCCAAACCTGATATATTAATTTTGGGTAAAGCCTTGTCTGGTGGAGTTATGCCAGTATCTGCGGTTTTGGCCGATGATGAAGTAATGATGGTTTTGAAACCTGGTGAGCATGGCTCAACATTTGGAGGCAATCCATTGGCATGTGCTGTGGCCATGGAGGCGCTAAAAGTTGTTGTGGACGAAGATTTAGCCACCAAATCTAAATCTATGGGACAACTTCTCCGCAAAGGATTAAATGAAATAGCCCAAAGAAATCCTATAATAACATTGGTGAGAGGTCGTGGTTTGCTCAATGCCATAGTAATTGATGACTCTGGACATACTGACTTAGCGTGGGATATATGTATGGAGATGAAAGATCATGGATTACTCGCGAAGCCTACACACACAAACAAAATTCGTTTGGCTCCTCCTTTAGTTATTACAAAAGAACAAATTCAGAAATCACTTCGGATTATCGAAGATGTATTGGAGAAGTTCAGGAAAATATAATTGGGTTTAAATTTTAGAATAGGTTTTGTTAATGTTTGTTGATTTTTGTCATTTAGATATGAGTATCTTAAAAATTACAATTTTATTATGACTCTACCTTATTTTATATTTACCTTTGCGCCTTAAAATTAAAATTGAATGGTAAAGAGGATATTATTTAGTGGGTTGATTTATTCTGTTTTATTGATGTTTTCACAAATGGTGATTAGCCAATCAGGCACCTTAAGAGGTCATGTATATGATAAAAACACAGGGGAACCCATTATATATTGTAATTTACTTTTGGAAAATACCAAATTAGGTGCCACTACCGATTATGATGGATTTTTTGTGATGCCAAATATTCCCGTGGGCGCTTATAAGTTGAAAGTGTCTTATATTGGTTATGATAGTTCATATACCGATGTAGTGGTCAATAGTGGGGGAGTAGTTTACAAAAAAATATTGTTGGAAGAGAGTAGCGTGACATTAGGTGAAGTGTCGGTTTCTGCCGCTCGCGAACAGCAAAGAACAACAGTAAATGTTTCACAAATATCAGTTAGCCCTAAACAAATTAAGTCGCTTCCTTCTGTGGGTGGGGAAGCGGATATCGTTCAATACTTACAGGTTTTGCCAGGGATAATTACTACGGGTGATCAAGGAGGACAAATATTTATTAGAGGAGGCTCTCCAGTACAAAACAAAATATTATTGGATGGACTTAACATATTTAATCCTTTCCATTCCGTTGGTTTTTACTCAGTATTTGAAACTGAAATTGTCAAAAATGTAGATGTTTTTACGGGTGCTTTTGGTGCTGAGCATGGGGGAAGAATTTCCGCTGTTGTTGATATAAAAACAAGAGAAGGCAATAAAGTGAGACAAAGTGGCTTTTTGAGCGGTGGGCCTTTTATGGCCAAAGCATTGCTAGAAGGACCCATCAAAAAATTTGATGACTCAGGAACGTCTGTGAGTTATGTATTGACCGGAAAGAAATCTTTAATACAAGAAACATCAAAGAATCTGTACAGTTATGCAGCTCAAGATCCAAACATAGGACTTCCCTTCAATTTTCAAGATATTTATGGGAAAATTTCAATGAATACCCAAAATGGAAGTAGAGTTAATCTCTTTGGTTTTAATTTTGACGATGGATTTAGAAACCCCGATTTGGCCAATATTAATTGGAATAACGTGGGTGGAGGTCTTAATTTTTTATTGATTCCGCAGGGAAGTAATTTTGTGATTGATGGCTTAGTTGGATATAGTTCATATAAAGTGTCCTTGGATGAGCAAGATAATTTGCCACGAAGATCAGAAGTTGATGAAATATCTGTTATGCTTAATTTTACAAACTATGGTGCCAACAATGAAATTAAATATGGCGTTGAAATGAGAAGTCTCAGGGCTGATTTTGAGTTTTATAACCCATTTAGAAATAGAATACAACAAGAACAAAGTACAACAGAAATTGGTTTTTTTGCAAAATATCGACAGATTATAGGGAAATTAATAATTGAACCCTCTGTTCGCTCACAATATTACGCCTCTTTATCCCAATTTACTTTTGAACCACGTTTAGGTTTGAAGTTCAATGCCAGTGACAAATTAAGATTTAAGGCTGCCGCAGGTAGATATACTCAAAATTTATTGAGCACATCAGATGAAAGAGATGTCGTTAATTTATTTAATGGTTTTCTGACTGGCCCACAGTCACCGATTACAGGATTGAATGGTGAACCTATCAGAAATAGACTCCAAATATCCAATCATGCTATTTTGGGCTTTGAGTGGGATATATTTAAAAATATTCAGATTAATGTGGAGGGTTACATTAAAGATTTTCCTCAATTGATAGTCGTTAATCGAAATAAATTAAGACCTTCTGACGCTGATTTTGTTATAGAAGAAGGTCAAGCTTATGGTATAGATTTTTCAATCAAATATGATAATGGACCACTATATGTTTGGATGACCTATAGCCATGGATATGTAAATAGATTTGACGGCAGACAAACTTACCCAACCATATTTGATAGAAGACATAATGCTAATTTCCTCACTTCCTACAACCTTGATAAAAAAGCCACGTGGCAAGCAAGTGTAAGATGGAATTTGGGGTCTGGTTTTCCGTTTACATTGACACGTGGGTTCTATAATGAGCAAAATTTCAATAATGGTGTTGATGCAGATATATTAACAAGCAATCCAGACAATTTGGGAATAATTTATTCATCTGACAGGAATAGTGGGCGATTACCATATTACCACAGACTCGACCTTTCACTGACCAAAAATATTAAATTTGGTAAATACACAGGTGTCGAAATAGTAGGGAGTGTGACCAATGCTTACAACAGACCTAATATGTTTTATTTTAATAGAATCACCTACAATAGAGTGGATCAATTACCCATTTTACCTACATTAAGTGTTAAGTTTTATTTCTAAAGGATTTTATCTTAAAAAATTATTTATTCCAATTTTTTATAAAAATTTATTTTTTGTATTAAAAATAGAATAATATTCATATCAAATTATTACCTTTGCGCCGTTAAAAATCCGTAGATTGTTTATCGATGTATATGGGTTTGTATTTCAAATAGTTATAAAATTTTAACAATGCCAGTAAAATTAAGATTGTCCAGACAAGGACGTAAAAAAGCCCCTTTTTATCATATAGTTGTTGCAGATTCAAGAGCACCAAGAGATGGTAAATTTATTCAAAAGATTGGTTCTTACAATCCAATGACAAAACCAGCAACAATAGACTTAGATAGAGATGCTGCTTTTGATTGGCTCAATAAAGGAGCTCAACCTACAGACACTGTAAGCGCTATTCTAAGATTTAAAGGTGTGTATTATAAGCAACATCTCATGCGCGGTGTTCGTAAAGGCGCACTGACTGAAGATCAGGCACAAGAAATGTTGACTAAGTGGATAGATGCGAAAGAGGCTAAAATAGCTGCACGTGTTAAACAAACTATGGATGAATTAGCATCATTCAGAAAAATGGTTTCGGGTGAGGCTAAACCTAAAGTAGTGGTAGCAGACAAAGTATCAGAAGAAGCAGCTGAAAATTATAGAGTTTCTAACGATGAAGCTACCAATGTCGCTGAAGAAGCAGCCACAGAGGCAGTAGAAGCAGTAGCCGATGTGGTTGAAGAAGTTGCCCCTGTGACAGTAGAAGCAGTAGCTGATGTCGTTGAAGAAGTTGCCACAGAAGAAGTTGTTGAAGTTGTGAGCGAAAATGTTGAAACAGCAACTGAAGAACCAACAGCGGATGCCGCTGATGAAGAAGTAAAATCAGAGGAATAATATCTCCAGGATTTATTGTTTTTCTTTATAAAAAATAGGGTTATTATTAAATAATATCCAAAATTTTTAATTATTTTTTGATTTTATTTCAATTTTTATTAAAAATTGACGTTAAATCATTCAAGTGACCTGATAAACTTTTGTGAGTTTATCAGGTTTTCTTTTATATTTTTAGGTGAGATTCATTTTTTTTAACAACATATTCAAATAGCAAACTAATGGAAGCATTATCTTCAAACTTTAAAGAGCATATCGACCAGCTAAAGGCGGCTTTGCAAAACTCTGAATTATTGACCACATTTTTAGATGAGGAATCGCCAGAACTTTATAAACAGATCATTGATGCCTTTGAGCCACATATTGAAGAATTGTATACTTTGGTAGCTACAAATTTTCCATTACAACTTATATCTTTGGAAAAGGAATTGCTCGATCCTGAGTTTGAAGGCATGTTCTTACCTAGGGTTTTGGGATACTCTGTATTGAGAGGCGAAATTAATGAAAATTATAAATACAAAAGACCACAAAATCATTTTAAAGACATATTATCGACAATATGCAATTCAGCCAATTTTGAATTTATTAAACTAAGAATAGGCCAAACACTCCAAGTTGGGTTTGCCTTAAGTAGTGATATATGGATATCCAACTTCATGGATTCTTTGAATAACAAAAAGGTAAAAACGTTTTTATCTAACCAAAAAACTAACGCTGCTCGGGATTTAGGTCAAAGAATCGCCTTATACAATAAATATCTAAACCAATTTGATAATCACATTTTTCAAACCGCCTATTTTCCTTCAAATCTGACAGAGATGAAAGTTGAAGGATCGTCACTTGTGAAATTTCTAGAGTTTAGAGCCAATAGAAAGTTTGATAATTCTAATTTATTGCCATTTATTGATAAATTCATAGAAAATACAGAATTGCAATCCGATGAAACATATCTGGAGGTTATCATGATTTCAGGAATGTTTTATGATTTGAGTGATAAGTCTAAAAGTAATCTTTCAAAAATGTTAGATAACTGGAGGGCTTCAAACCCGGATTTTATTACAATATTTTTCAAACATCTTCAAAATATATACGGCAGCGGTATAGAGATTACTCCTGATGCTGATAAAAGAATGGTGAAAATTATAAACACCAAAATTCAAGATGGAATTTCTGATTACTACAATCTTATGAATATAGTTCACACCAAAGGGTATGTTCATGAAGACACCATTAATAGTGTAAAAGAGTTTTACAATCAAAGAGAAGGCTTGAGTTTAGAGAATGAAAGTTTAAGAGAAGGTATTTTCGGTTATTGTGAGAGTTTCTTATCTAATTTAGAGCCAACAGAATATCATGAATATTTTGAAATAAACAAGGTATTTGTCTCCTATATAAATATTTTCTATAATCAAAAATTCAATCAAAATATTAAGTCATTAAGCTTAAGATATATAGATAATCTCATTACTCATTTTACGGATAAAAGAAGCAGAGACTATCAAGATATTAAGAAGTTTGTTACCAATACCTTTGTTGATCTTGGATTTATGTCTGAAAAAGATATAAAAGCTATGTTCAATACTAAGAGGTAGTAAAAATCAATATTGATAGGTATTGAGCATGACGAGCGTACATGCATGTAAAACTTCAATATTTTTTTCACGGGCCAAAATTTCAAATTCTAGATTTTCAGTACCAGGGTTAAATATAATTCTTTTAGGTTTTAAATTTAGTATATAATCTTGGTATATCGATTGATTCTGTGGACCTACATACATTGTAACAGTATGAATGTCCTCAAGAGGATTGAGCTCAGTTTCAATTGTAATATTGTCTATCGATCCAGGCTTGAGTCCTATGGCGATAATTTCAATGTTATGTTTTTGAAATAGTCTTACTGCTATATTCGAATATCGTGAAGGATTTGTGGACGCACCTATGATTAGTGTTTTTTTTGGCATAATTTATGTTATTTATACAACAACAATAGTCAATATGAAAAGGTTGAAATATGTATTTCAAATATTTAATATATAAAATAAGTTGATTTTTTTCTAATGAATAAGTATATTTTATTTACCTTTGCAACTGATTATTGAGCTAATAGACAAAGTCGAATTTCTTTATGTGTATTTGCTTGATTTTAAATTATTTGCTTTTAAACTGAATTCCTTGAACATCAAAAAGAAATATAATTTTATTTTTCTTGCCATAATCTTAATGGTTTTACCTTTATTATTCAACAATTCATTGAATGCTCAATGTTTTGATAGAGAAAATGCAGGAGAGACATGTTCAAAGGCTCAATATTTATGTGGAGCGGGAATTAACAATTATTCAGGAACATTACCAACCACCAACTCATTCACACAGGAATGGCGTGGACTATGTAATTATTCTGGTAATGCTGATAATATCCTTTGGTTTTCTTTCCGTCCATGCTCAAATACTGTAACTCTAGAAATTACGGTTACCAATTGTTATTTGCATGATACAAATACAAATTCAAATATTGGTACACATCCTCTAGCAGGAATTCAAGCAGGTTTGTTTAGTGAATGTGCAATTGATAAATTTTTAGATTGCTCTGCCAATCCTACATGTAATGGCTGCTCTGGAATGACTGGCACATTTAGATTAACATCTAATCAGTTTGTGCCTGGTGAATTAGGATACCTTTATATTGATGGTTTTAATATCGCAATAGGTAATCTTACAGTTTGTGATTTTTCTATTAGAGTAATTCAAGGTATAGATACGACACCTATAATAGTTCCAGATCCTACAACTCTCAAAGAAGGGAGCATTTATGGTCCAAGTACAGTAGAGTGCCCACAAAAGGGTATGCCTATCACTTTTAATTTGGATGAACCTGGACGTGAAATTGTTTTCAATGCTAGTTGCCATTCCAACAACAACCCTAATGCAACTCCAAAGGACACATTGTGCTATAATTGGAGTATTTCACCTAATGTGGGTGCATATTTTGACCGTAACGATTCTACTGGAGTAAATGTAGATATTATTTTTGATACACCAGGTAGATATACTATTTCAGCCCAAACACTGTTTAACCCATATTTGCTCGGTGAAGGATGTAGTAATGCTGTGGCAGGAAATATTCGGACTTGGGAAGTTATTGTGCAAGAAGCAGACACGTTGGACCTCGGTCTCGATTTTTTATGTGCGGGTACATTGGGACAATTTTGTGGCCATATATTTAGAAGTGATACCACCATTTATTGCCAGGCCAATCCATGTGAAATTAATAAAAAGGAATTTAGATTTGGCGCTGGCGTATCGAATTTTATGGGTCGGCAAACCATATGTTCAGGTGAAAGCTTTGTTTTTCAAGGTGTGTCATATGGTGTGGGACGCTATGTAGTTTTAGATCAAAATGATTGTAATATTGAACACAGGTTTGAGGTCGTTGAAGTGATTTTAGAGACTTCTATTCAGTCTTTAGTTCAAACTCTCAATTGTGATAATCCCCAAATAGTTTTACAAGGTGTCATTAATGCCAATACTTCTCAAAATATTTCTTATTACTGGCTAGATAGTGAAAATAATAGAGTAAATATTAATTCTACTAATTTAAGTATTACAAAGTCAGGAACTTACAAGTTTATAGGCGAATTTTCCTCGCCCACAACCACTTGCCGACAAGAAACCAGTATTAATATAGACGAAGATTTTGAATTACCTAACATTACCGTCAATTCACCAATTTTTACTTGTGTTAATGTAAGGAACAGCAATATTTCGTTAAGTGTGTCATCTGCTGATGTATTTCGAAGTGCAACATGGATAGCTCCTGATGGAACTAGAAGAAATGGTCTTAGTATTGTATTAGATTCTACCAATGTCATGTCTTCCATACCTTACAGATTTGTAGGTACTGGGCTTAATGGTTGTGCTATCGATTCAATATTTAGAGTGGAAACTAATTTTAAAAGAGCCAAAGTCACAATGGATGGGGAAGACCTTTCATGTTATATACCTCAAACAACTATTTTAGTTTCTACAGATATACTCATAGATTCTATAAGATGGTATAAACCTAATCCAAACGGCGAATTTTTTGGAAGTCATTTAGCTAAGTATTCTCATGATGTAGATCGCCCTGGTGAATATTTTGTGGACGTGAAAGCTTCGGAAAGTAAATGTTGGAGCACCGAATCCCTTGTGATCAATGAGGACAAGGTATATCCTGAAATTGAACGATTAGATGAAATTTTATGGCATTGTAATACTGAAAGTTTATCTCTTTCACCTAATATATCAGGACAAAGAAATTTTGAATTTTCTTGGGGTACAAATGATGGCAGTATTTCCACAGCAACGAACCAAAAGGATATTATAATAACTGAAAAAGGAACTTATCAGTTCAATGTATTTGATAAAGCCAATGGATGTGAAAGCCGGACAACGATTAATGTTATATCGGATTCTAATATTCCTGTTGACCTTGAGGCGAAAGTTACGCCAGTTTCATGTCATAATGAAGGAGATGCCAGCATAGAGCTGATGGGTGTTGAAGGTGGATATGAGCCGTACAAGTATTATTTAGGTAACGAACTTGTTAATAATCAGGTTATTGGAAATCTTCAAGCGGGATTATATGAAATTTTGGTAAAGGACCAATATGATTGCGAATTTTCTAAATGGATTGAAATCACTAATCCGCCTATAGTAGAATTGACAATAGGGGAAGATTTAGAACTTTATTTTGAAGAAGAAATAAACATAACTTTTGCTACTAATTACCCAATAGATCAAATTCAAACTATAGAATGGTTTAACCAAAAAGGCCAATTATTGAGCGACGATTTTGTTCTTGTTTATAATGGTATAGAAAATGATTTTGTTGAAGCTATTATCACTACAATTAATGGTTGTGAATCCAGAGCTAAAATTAAAATAAATGTAGAAAATACATTAGAACTTTACTTTCCGAATATATTTTCTCCCAATGGTGATGGTATCAATGATAAATTGGTATTACACAAAAATAGAATACCAGCCGAATTAAATAGAGTGGCAGTTTATGATAGATTGGGAAATATGGTTTTCGAGTCTAAAGGAAGTAATTTTGGTGATGATTTTGAGGGCTGGGATGGAACATTTAATGGTCAAATAGTGCAGCCAGGAGTATATTTATTATTGATTGATGTTACCAATTATTTTGGAAAACGTGAAGTTATTTCCAAAGATCTCACCGTTATTCGATAAATTTTATTCTTTTTCTATTGTGAGAGCATACCTACAATGAAGTCCTTATTTTTTAAGTTTGCCTATCTCATATCAAATCTCCTCCTTATTCTTTGCATGGAATTATTCTAAATTACACTACTTTTAAACCCCTTATATGTTTCAGTGTTTAAAGTAAAATTTTTCAAATTTATGAATATTAGCAGTGAAATGAGTCAGGCATTAAATAATCAAATTGCCTATGAAGCCTTTGCGTCAAATTTTTATTTGGCATTGACATATTGGTGTGACAGTAAAGCCCTAACCGGGTGCAAACAATTTTTTGCACGACAGTCGAATGAAGAGCGTGACCACATGCTCAAAATTTTTGAATATATGAGTGAAATGGGATTATATCCTGAGACGCCTGCTATTGCACAGCCACCTTTAGAATATTCTGATATTAGACAAGTATTTGACAAGGTTTTTGAGCAAGAAAGAAAAGTTACCGAATCCATTCATAATTTAATTAGATTGGCAGATTCTGAAAAAGATTATACCACTATGAAGTTTTTAGAATGGTATGTAGAAGAACAACGAGAGGAGGAAAGTGTCATAAGAAATATAATCGATAGAATCGAATTAATTGGTTCTGGTACGATGTCGCTATATTACATTGATAAAGAAGTAGAAAAGATAAATCAAGATGTATTATCGGCTGAAACAGCGGAGTAATATATTTCAATTTTTTAGTAACTACTCAAATACTTGTGGTTTTCATTGAACAAGTTCAAATGGATGACAATATTTTGAGTAGTTACCCTCAAAAAAAAAATTGGGAGTTCCATAAACTTTCTTCTTATTTGACAAAACACTCACGACCGCAGGCCAGACACAAAGGAAGATGATTATCAGGTTGTTCCACATGCTTGACTGACTTCTGACCAGTAATGTCTGACAGATTATTCATTCCACCAAAAGTGGCTAAACTGAAAATGTACAGATGAAATTTTTAAAACAGAGTTAATATTCCTGAACAAAAATTGATATTTTTTATTTTAGTTTTTGTTTTCTCAATTTTTTTTATTTTCTTTGCATCTTTTTATTAACTCACACAAAAATCATCACATGTTCAGCAAGTTTTTACTCGGCTTTGTTAACCTTTTTATTGCCTTAATATCATTTACTGTTATGGGGCAAAATACAGAAAAGTATGAAATTTTAGATGGAAAATTTACAAACTACGAAATACTTGAAATCAACGCACAAAATGTTTATGGACAAATAAAAAATTTAAGATCAGATGGATTAGTTGAGCTTAAACTGTCTGATGAAATGACCTGGAGATTGTCATTAGAGAATAGCGGTATCATAGCCAATACTTATCAAGAAGTTATTGCTAATGAAAATGGTACAGTGAAGACACGAGGCACAAAAGCTCTACCTATGCAAGGTCGCATCATTGGTCAGCCCAACAGCCGTGTCAGCTTGACCTTTAATGATGACTTTATCTACGGATTTGTAAAGTCAGGTTTTAGTACTTATTATATAGAGCCTTTGAGACATTATGAGAAAGGGGCGCAGAACAATAAATTTGTTTTATATAGTACTCAAGATATAATTCCAGATGACACAAAAATCTGTGGATATGAACTATACGAAAAGGAAATGATAAAAACGAAGAGTACAGATGTAAGAAATATGGGGCAAAGAATGAACGGTGGCTGCATTCGTGTATATTATGCCATAGCATCAGATTGGTCGATGGTGGACCACTATGGAACACAAGGAACGATAAATCATAATATAGGTGTGTTAAATAATGTTCAAACCAATTATGATGACGAGTTTGCAGACGAAATAAATTTTTTCCTAAATGATCAATGGCTTTCCAATTGTTCAAGTTGTGATCCTTGGCCAGCAACGACCAATTCAGGAACTGTACTAAATTCTTTTACGAGTTGGGCTGTCAGTGGTTTTTCAAATATTCACAATGTGGGTTCTATGTGGTCACGAAGAGATTATGATAACAATGTCATTGGATTAGCATGGTTGGGGGTTATTTGTACTGCGAATAGATATAATATACTGCAAGATTTTAGCAATAACGCAAATTTGAAAAGAGTATTAATGGCCCACGAAATTGGACACAATTTTGACGCGACGCACAATTCTGGTATTATGGCCCCAAGCGTAAATACTTCAACACAATGGACAGCAACTTCAATCAGTGAAATAGAAGCCCATTATAATCAAGCAAGTTGCCTCGACGACTGTCCAGGTTCAAATCCAATTGGTGTCAATTTTGACCATGATCAGATTGAATATTGTGGTGAAGGGGTTGTATTTTATAGTGGAATTTCTCCATCAGCGACGTCTTGGGAATGGACTTTTGAGGGAGGAACACCAGCTACATCTAATCTACAATATCCTGAGGTAACATATGATATTGCTGGATCATATGAAGTGACTTTAGAAGTATCTAACGGTTCTAATAGTGCTACTATCACTAAATTTATTGATGTAGATATCATCGACTTCCCTGTGGCTGATTTTCAAGCTATTGTCAACGGCCTACAAGTCAATTTTCTTTTTACTGGAGTAGCCGGTGATACATATGAATGGAATTTTGGCGATGGTAATACTTCTAGTTCTCGAGATCATATTCATTCTTACTCTCGAAATGGTATCTATAACGTAAGCCTTACAGTTACAAACATATGTGGTGAGGATATATTCACATTTCCTGTAGAGATTATTACCTTACCTTTTGTGAATTTTAATTCCAATATACAGTCAGGCTGTCAACCACTAACAGTGGGTTTTTCAAGTTTGGCATCTAATATTGATTCTATCCGATGGAGTTTTCCTGGTGGGATTCCAGCTACATCAACTGAAGCCGATCCTACAGTACTATACAGTCAGGCTGGAATATTTGAAGTATCACTTGAAGCATTCAATTCTGCGGGTTCGTCAGTGATTCTGAGAGATAGCTTTATCCAAGTAAGCCCCTTGTCTGTAGCGGGATTTGATTGGGTTTTAAATCACAATATTTTAGACATAACAAACACAGCTTCTGGTTTTGATTCTATTTATTATAGTTTTGGGTATGGTAGTAACAGTTCCGAGGAAAACCCACGCCATTATTATTATGAAAATGGTACCTTTATTGTGACGCAACATCTTGTCAATGGTTGTGGTCTAGTGACTTTGTCCGACACTATAGTTATAGCCTTACCACCTGAAGTTTTTTGGATTGAGCTGAATAATGGAGTTGTATGTTTCAATGATTCTATTTCTTTTTATCCAGTTATATCTTTGAGTCCAGATTCATTAATGTGGGTTTTTGATGGAGGTATTCCTCACACTTCAACAGATGAATTTCCCACAGTAGTTTATCCTCATTCAGGACACTTTAATGTGACACTCATGGCATGGAATGCTTATGGAAGTGATACATTGTCTTTAGACAGTTTTATTGTTATCAATGGCGTTCCGAATGTAGGCTTTAGTTATTTTGCGGATACTTTGAGTGTCGCCTTTAACTCAAACATTAGTGATGGCAACAATCTTCTTTGGAATTTTGGAGACGGAAATACATCAACAGAAGAAAATCCAACTCATGTTTATCAAAACTTTGGACAATATACTGTAACTTTGAGCGCAAGTAATGATTGTGGTGATAGCTTACATCAGCAAAATATTATAATTACGTCTGCGCCTTCAGCTAATTTTAGTTCGAATGTCAATCAAATATGTTTCGGAGAATCTGTACAATTTATAAATAATTCTTCAGCCTCTGCTTCTTCATTTCTTTGGACTTTTGAAGGTGGATCTCCTGCAACAAGTACCGAAAGGAATCCATCTGTAACCTATAATGCTTCAGGAAGTTATGATGTTACATTGGTTGTTTCAAATAATAACGGATCAGATGATTTGGTGATTGAAAATTATATAACAGTAGATCCTTCTGTTTCCTCAACTTTCGGTTATTCACAAGATTCGCTTACTTTTACCGGGAACTTTACAGGTAGCGCAGGTTCCAACCTACTTTGGACTTTTGGAGACGGTACTTCCTCTACTGTGAGTAATCCGACAAAAATCTATGCCGATTATGGTACCTATACAGTGCAGTTAATAGCTCAAAATGCTTGCGGCATCGATACTTCGGCCAAACAAGTTTTTATGTATGTGACACCTTCAGCAGGCTTTGTAGCTTCTAGCTTATTTAAGTGCGTTGGCGATTCTATTCAGTTTCAGAATAATTCGGAAGGGCCATATACAGAATTATTATGGAGATTTGAGGGTGGAGAGCCTGCTACATCCAATGAAGAAAATCCGCTGATATTTTATAATACCAAAGGTGTTTTTAATGTTCAATTGGTCGCCTCTAATCCATTGAGTAGCGATACGCTTACATTGGAAAGCTTAATAGAAATAGAATCCACACCTGTGGCAAAATTCGATATTCTTCTTAATAATTTGGATTTGACTTTGACATATACAGGTGGCAACGCTTCTGTTTACTCTTGGGATTTTGGAGATGGTAGCTCAAGTTCGGAACAAAATCCACAGCATACCTACGGACTTCCTGGAGAATACTTTATTAAACTTGAGGTGACTAATTCATGTGGTAAAGATAGTTTGACAGAGAGAGTTGTTATTTTCCCTGTATCTACAAATGATTTTTCTAGTAAGTTAGATTTTGTGATATGGCCAAATCCTACACATGGAATTCTCAATATTAAAATCAATGATTATAATTATTCTTCTTTAAATTTATCCTTACAAAATAGTTTAGGGCAGATTTTAGAAGTATTTGAGTTTTCAGAGTTAAAAGATAATATTTTATCAAAAGACATTTCACATTTGCATAAAGGCATATATTTTGTAACTCTAAAAAGTCAAGGTAGTACAATTACTAAGCCACTCATCATTATTGATTAATATAACTCATGTAAGATAATATTTGTTTTTTTATTAGACCCGGATTTGAAGAATATGATATATTTCTTTAAATATCGGGTCTAATTTATTATTGACAATTATTATATTTACATCTTCTATTCTTTTGTAAATAAATGTGTGTAACTTTGCGCTTAGATATTAATAACTTTAGAATATGAATCATAAAATAGCTCCTTCACTTTTAGCAGCTGACTTTGGTAAGCTTAAAGATGAAATCGAGATGGTCAATGATATAGGAGCAGACTGGCTTCATTTAGATGTAATGGATGGTGTTTTTGTTCCTAATATTTCATTTGGTCCCGAGATAATTAAAGTAGCCAAAAAGTACTCAAAATTGACTCTTGATGTGCATCTCATGATAGAACATCCTGAACGGTATATTCAAGAATACAGAGATGCTGGAGCCGATAATATAAGTGTGCATATGGAAGCCACTCATCACGTAAATAGAATAATTCACCAAATTAAATCTTCTGGAGCTAAGGCTGGAGTGGCTATTAATCCCCACACATCTGTGGCGACTTTAGAAAATGTTATTGAGGACTTGGATTTAGTGATTTTAATGAGCGTTAATCCTGGATTCGGTGGGCAAAAATTTATTTACCAAACACTTAAAAAAATAGAAACACTGCGAGAAATGATAATTGTGCGAAATTCAGAAGCACTCATTGAAATTGATGGTGGAGTTGGCCCACAGAATGCTGAAGCTTGTTTGCAGGCAGGTGCAGATGTGCTTGTTGCTGGAAATAGTGTCTTCAAAGCTGAAAACCCAAAGTTAGCTGTTTATGCAATGAAAAATATCGGAATTCAAGGGCTTTATGCTTAGTGATTGGTTAGACCTGAAAGCTAATAATTCAGTTAAAAATTCGATTTTTCGGTTTTATTTTGTAAGGTCTTAAAGATGATTTTTTGTTTCAGTATTAAGGCTATTGGCTTCATAATAGCATCGAGTATGGCAGTTTCATATCTAGTAGGACAAATGATTTTTTAGGAGTATTATCAGACCAAACATAATAATAATTTTATTGGTGCGTTTTTAAATTCGCATTGTTAAACATCTCATATGCTATTGCAAAAGTATCTTAATGTATTATTGATGAAAAAAGCTGTTTTATTTACTATTTGTGTTATGGCATTAGTGGTAAATCTTCATTCTCAAAAAGTTTCAGTTTTTGGATTGGTAAAAGATATTGATACTCAAAAAGGTATTGATTTTGTTTCTGTATATGTTTCAGGGACGACCTATGCTGTAGAGACTGATATCAATGGGCAATATAAAATTGAAATAGACGCAGACAAAAAACAAACTTTGATATTTTCAAGATTAGGCTACACTGAAATTACTGTGAATGTGGAAGCCATGAACGTCGGACAAAGACGTAATGTCAATGTAAAAATGGTGCCTCGGGCATCTGATTTAGAAATCACCGTTCGCGCTGGTAAAATAGATGATGTAGGCATGGTGAGAGAAGAAGTGACTGAGCTCAAAGTACTTCCTACCGCTTCTGGAAATTTTGAAAGTATTTTACCACATATAGCCTTGGGGTTGAGTTCTGGTTCAGGTGGCGAACTGACGTCTCAATACAACGTACGTGGAGGGAACTATGACGAAAACCTTATTTATGTCAATGATTTTGAAATCTTTCGTCCTCAACTCATCAGGAGTGGTCAACAAGAAGGCTTGAGTTTTCCGAATATTGACTTAATTAGGGATTTAGAGTTTTCTTCAGGGGGCTTTGAAGCCAAGTATGGAGATAAGATGTCGTCGGTACTAGATATTAGATACAAAAGGCCCGATGAATTCAAAGGCAGTGTCACAGGAAGCTTATTAGGCGCGTCAGCTCATATTGAGGGAAGCAAACGATTAGGAAGCAATGCCTACAATAAGTTGCGCTATCTCGTCGGTGCTCGTTACAAGTCCAACGCATATCTTTTGGGCAGTGCCAATATTACTGGAGAGTTTGTTCCTACCTTTGTTGATTTGCAATCATATATAAGCTATGAAATTTCTAAAGAATGGCAAGTAGGACTCATCACTAATTATAATGGAAGTCGCTTTAATTTTATTCCAGAATCTGGAGTCAGTAAAAGAGGTACTTTCGATTTTCAAATAGAATTGAGAACACTTTATGAAGGCCAAGAACGGGATGAGTTTCTATATGCTATGGGAGGTGTAGGGCTGACTTATGTACCAGAAAGAAAACGAAATCCACTATACATGAAGCTTTTGGCTTCGAGTTATCGGGCTTCTGAATCTGAAAATTTTGACATCATAGGCACTTATAGATTGTCACAATTAGAAACTGGACTTGGCCAAAATACAGGACAAGAAATCGCGCTCTTAGGTACTGGGACTCAGCAGCTTTATGCAAGAAATTTTTTATTTAATACCATTCATAACATTGAATATAAAGGTGGAATAGAGCTTCAGTCAGAATCTATTGATAAGGATATTAATAATTTTATTCAATGGGGTGCAAAATTGCAGCACGAAGTATTTGACGATGTCCTGAACGAATGGGAGAGAATTGATTCAGCTGGTTATTCTTTGCCCTATAGTGATCGTGAAGTATTACTTTCAAAAGTCTATAGCTCGCAAAACTTATTATATAACAATAGGTGGCAAGTTTTTGCTCAAAATTCATTTAATATAAGTACTGAAAAGCATGAATTTAAAGTTACTGCTGGCCTGAGAGCTACCTATAGGTCTATGAGTGAGGAACTATTTTTTAGCCCTCGTTTCCAACTTCTCTACAAGCCCTTAGCCTTTTCGAAAGATATTTCTTTCAAATTGGCGGGTGGTATTTACAATCAAGTACCACTTTATAGGGAACTGCGAAGAATTGATGGTTCAGTTAACACAGATTTGTTGTCACAGAAGTCAACACAGATTGTGGGCGGTCTTTCTTATGATTTTACATGGACCAAAGTTAGCGACAGGCCATTTAGAATTATTTCAGAGGTATATTATAAAAGGTTAGAGAATTTGGTATCGTATGAGATAGATAATGTTCGTATCCGATATTCTGGAGAAAATGATGCTGAAGGATATATTATGGGATGGGATTTTAGAATCAATGGAGAATTTGTTCCTGGTGCCGAATCATGGATAAATTTTTCTTTGTTGAGAGCGAGGGAAAGTCTTAATGGTGTTCAGCATCTCCGACAGCAAGTGGTGGACTCTATGCTTATTCCTGTTGTAGTAGGTGATGTGCCACGACCTTCGGACCAGCTTTTCACCATAAATATGTTTTTTCAAGATTATCTTCCCAAAAATGAAAATATTAAAGTTAACTTAAATTTTAGTATTGGAAGTGGATTGCCATTTGGCCCTCGCGAAAATAATATTGAATATAGGAATGTCTTTAGGTTGAAATCCTACCATAGAATTGATATTGGGTTTGCCTTTCAGCTCTGGAAGAAAGAATGGCAGCGTAAACGACCTAATCATTTTTTACGGTTTTCCGAAAACACTTGGTTAAGTATAGAAGCCTTTAATCTAATGAATATCAAAAATCAAGCATCGGTCAATTGGATAAAAACAATTACTAATCAGGAGTTTGCATTACCAAATAATCTTACAGGAAGACGAATCAATGTTCGATTTCGGGTTGATTTTTAAAAAAACTAAAGATAGTCGTCCCATAATTTCTTTCTTCTATATAGTTGGGGTGATTTTTAAAATCGTGATTGGGATTGTGTTCCAATACAAAAAGGCCATCAATAGCTAAGGTATCATGAGTGAAAATATGGTCTGGAATACTATTGAGTTGGGGTAGGGGATAGGGAGGTCCGGCAAAGATGTAATCATATTTTTTTGTATTTTGCAGTACAAATTTGAAAACGTCTGCTCTAAATATTTTTATCTTTTCACTGATGTTAAGTTCTTGAGCTGTTTTTTGCACAAAGGCTACACAACCAGGGAATTTATCCACATAAGTTACATCCAAACAACCTCGAGAGATAAATTCATAGCTATGACTGCCAGTACCCCCAAATAAATCTAGTACAGATATTTCTTCAAAATCTAGCCTATTATTCAAAATGTTGAAAAGCCCTTCCTTCGCAAAATCTGTTGTGGGTCTAGTAGGCCAGTTTTTGGCTGGTGGAATGAATTTTCTGCCTTTGAACTCACCTCCAATTATCCTCATATAAAACTACCTAAATGCATAAAATAATGGTGTGAATCTTTTTTATTGTAGTCTTGTTTTGACACTTCTATTTTTTCATCGCCAACACTCCGTAAGTTTTGAGTGTATTGATTGAGTAAGGTATAAATTGGAGAATTTTCTATAATATTACCTGAAATATAAGTGGTGTATTCATCCGTCAGAAATAAATTTTTTCCTGCTAAAGCAAAGTATAAGACATCTTCTTTTTGCTCAAATTGGAATCCTCTATAAAACAATAATTGGCCATTAGACTGACAATATATGTAAACTCTTTGTTGGGCAATATGAATGTGAAGTATATTGCCATTATGTACTGTGTGGTACAATGACAAAAGAGAAACCATATCATTTAATTTATAGTCTTTGTTGTGAATAAGGGTTTCAAAAATTTTGTCTTGAGCAGGATTGAGTTGAAAATAATTGTATAGGTTTTGGCCTGGAATCACCTCAATAAAATTGATTTTATGCTGGGTAGAAGGCAAAATATCTAAAATTTTGTCATCTCTTACAGGGCTTTGAATTGAATAGTCATTCATAGATAACACCGAAATATTATCCACAAAATTGAATGGATGTAGAGCTGTTAGGATGTTTTGTATTGAAATATCGTCACTGTAATGTATCTTTTCAAAAGTCTGATGATGTACAATTTGTTGGCAATCATCTATGACTGCATAAAAAAAACTGTCCGGCATAAAGATGACAGACAGTTTTTTTAATATTTTATTTGAATAATTAGAAAAATCTAAATGAACCATAAATTTATATTACCAATTTCCGTTGGTGTTAGGACCATTCATGTCACCAAATTTTATAAGCTTTTCAGGATCATAATATTTGTCATACTTTTTAAATCTTTTATCGGCAAATGCCCCCATAAATACATTGTATCTAGTTCCCACTTCCAATACATTGATTAATGTTCCTTGATGCGTCATAGTGTCTGCTTGTATGTCAAATTTTGCCCCTTGACCGAATGGAACATATCTTAGAGAGTCCAAACTCAGGGAAGTACCTAAAAGTGCAAACAAAGAATCTTTAGCATTTTTGTACGTAACTGATTTTATGAATTTATCTTCATTAGTGGGGTCACTAGGATCAGCTTCCATTTTTATAATTGGCACTTTACCATTTGTGATATTTAATGCTAACGAGTCGAAATTATTAGCGTATTCACCAGTTGCAAGTCTATGAATATCTTGTGCTTGTTGAATTTGCTTGAGAACATTGACGACTGCTGCTTTCCTAGCATCTCGTTCTTTGTGAAACAGAATAGGCTCACTTATTGAATTGTATAACCAATAGGCTAATAAAATTGTCAAAAGAATAAGTACTATGTTGATGACCTTCCTCATAAAATTTGTTTTTAAATTTTGATTTTTAAAAGTATTACTTTAAATTTTAGCTAATAAATATAAACATTACTACACCAAAGATGTATTATTTTAGGTTTTTGGTGTAATGAATGCACAAAATTATATATTTATTTTTAATCATTATAATTTAATCGAACAAATTATTGAAAAAATTTAAAAACATAGTGCTAGCCATTGAATCTTCCTGCGATGACACAAGTGCAGCAATAGTAGCAGATGGAAGGGTTTTGAGTAATGTTATTGCATCGCAAGTCGTTCATCAGCAGTATGGTGGGGTAATTCCTGAATTGGCGAGTAGGCAGCATATGATTAATATTATTCCGACTATACACACAGCAATTGAAAGAGCAGAAATATCCGTAGGGCAAATTAGTGCGATTGCATTTACGCAAGGGCCAGGTCTATTAGGCAGTCTTATTGTGGGTGTTTCGACGGCTAAAGCTTTGGCGCTCGCATTGGACGTGCCATTAGTTAATGTTCATCATATGCATGCACATATTCTTGCTCATTTTGCAGATGAACCGCAGCCTAAGTTTCCTTTCTTGTGTCTGACAGTTTCAGGAGGTCATACCCAAATAGTAAAAGTCAGTGACTATACCGATATGACAATCCTTGGAACGACCATTGATGATGCGGCAGGTGAGGCCTTCGACAAAGCAGGTAAAATGTTGGGATTGGATTATCCAGCTGGTCCCATAATAGATAAATTGGCGCAAAATGGGCAAGCTACATTCACGTTTGCTAAGCCTAAAATAGATCATTTAGACTTTAGTTTTAGTGGTTTGAAAACTTCAATTTTATACTTTTTGCAAAAAGAAATGGCCAAAAATTCCAATTTTATCCAAGATAATCTCAATGATTTATGTGCCTCAATCCAAACCACTATTGTCAATATTTTAATTGATAAACTTACTATTGCGAGTGAAATCACGGGTATTAAAGAAATAGGTATTGCAGGCGGTGTTTCTGCCAATAGCTATTTGCGGTCTGAATTTATAAGAATGGGAATAGAAAAAAATTGGAAGACTTTTATTCCTGATTTTCAATATTGTACAGATAATGCGGGCATGATAGGAATAACTGGGTATTATAAGTTTTTGAAAGGTGATTTTGTGAATCAAACCGTGACACCACAAGCTCGTTTAGCGTTTTAGTTTAAGGAATCACCATATTACAGACCCAATTGTTGAATATTGTTCATAATATATTTTAAGATACTTAGAGGGTCTTGGTTGGCATTTACTGTTATGCTATTTTGTTCGTAATATAAATGTCTTTTATTTAGGGTATATTCTACCCAATCTTTTATACTTTTCTCAGTTTTTTCCGCAATAAGAGGTCTGTTTATTCCTTTTTCTAATCTTTGCGTCAGTGTATCAACTGAAGCTTCGAGATATATGGTTTTTCCATAGTCATGCATGAGTAAAAGATTGTCAAAAAAGCAAGGCATCCCACCTCCTGTAGCCACCACACAATTAAAGTATGGCCAATCATACAATAAATCATGTTCTAACCGTCTAAAATAATCCTCACCATCGTCTTTAAAAATTTGACTAATAGTCTTGTTTTCGGCTTTTTCAATGAGCAAATCAGTATCATACATCTTGAAAGCTAGTTTGTCAGCCAACAATTGTGCTATGGTAGATTTGCCACTACCTGGCATGCCAATTATAAAAATATTCATTTAATCACTATTTTATACGCAAAATTAATAATTATTTTTTAGTTTTGTGCTGAAATATTTGTAATTTTGGAGTGAGCATAAGCAGAAAATTTCGCAACAGCCTTTCTATAGGTAGGAAGGCAAGCATAATTTGCGATGATTTTTTTCATGTGAATTCGATTTGTTCTTTAAAATTTAGCACTTTATGAGTGACAAAACAAATATATACACTTGAAACACCCACGACCGACCTCTGGACACAAAGGAGAATGATTATCTGGGTGTTTCACTTGTCTGACTGACTTCAGGCGAGGCGGGTTTGACCGATTTTCCATCCCACAAGAGGTGGGTAAACTTAAAATATACAAATGAAATATATAATTTTGATTATGGCATTTTGGAGCTTTTGGGGATGTAATGATAATAGATCTAAATCGGTAGCTTTGCCCTTTGAAGAACCGCCTAGTTGGGCTAAAGAAGCGGTGTGGTATCAGATTTTTGTAGAAAGATTTAGAAATGGTGATTCTAAAAATAATCCCACTTTAAAAACTTGTGAAAATTCTCTCATTGATTCTTTTCCAAGCGAATGGTCAGTGACACCATGGGGCCATAATTGGTATGCTCAGGAATCATGGGCCAAAACAACTGGATTAGACTTTTATAGAACCATTCAAATGAGAAGGTATGGTGGTGATTTAGCTGGCGTCGAAGAAAAAATACCCTATCTTAAGGACCTCGGCATCACGGCTATTTATTTCAATCCTATTAATGATGCACCATCGCTGCATAAATATGACGCTAGAAATTATCATCACATTGATGTAACTTTTGGTGACGATATAGAAGGTGACATGAAAATAATGGCATCAGAAAACCCGAATGATCCAAAAACTTGGAAATGGACAAGTGCTGATAAAAAGTTTCTCAAATTGATAGAAAAACTACACGCTAATGGTATAAAGGTAGTCATGGATTATTCATGGAATCACACAGGAAATAATTTTTGGGCCTTTAAAGACATTGTGCAAAACAAAGAAAATTCAGATTTTAAAGATTGGTATCATACTGATTTTATAAAAAATTCTGTCACAGGTGAAATAGAGTTTCAATATGAAGGTTGGTATGGTATTGGTACATTGCCAGAATTAAAAAAAATTAACACTCACGGAAAAAAAGCAGGCTTGCCTTATGAGGGAAACCTTCAAGAAGAAGTCAAAAGACATATTTTTGATGTGTGTAAAAGATGGATGGACCCCAAAAGTGATGGAAGCTGTAAAGGCGGAATTGATGGCATGCGCTTAGATGTAGCAGAACATGTTCCTGTCGGATTTTGGAGGGATTTTAGAAAATATGTACGGTCTATCAATCCAGAATTTTATCTTGTGGGAGAAAACTGGTGGTATCAATGGCCTGATGAATTGATGGATCCTGCCCCGTGGGTCAAAGGAGATATATTTGATGCCGTGATGCATTATCAATGGTTCAAAGTAGCGAGAGGCTATTTCGCACAGCCAGAAGATAAACTGTCTTTGAATGAATTTAAATTTAAAATAGATTCTGTCTTTCAAAAATATCCCACATACACACAACAGGCCATGATGAACGTAGGGGCTTCGCACGATGCACCTCGATTGTTGACATCTTTTTATAATAAAAATAAATATAAGCACTTGTGCAAACCACAAGAAGATCCATCATACAAAGTGCAACAGCCCGATGCAGAGACTTATCACCGACTTAAACTTTACCTCCTACACCAGTTTACATTTGTGGGCGCTCCTCATATTTGGAATGGTGATGAAATGGGAATGACAGGAGCCGATGATCCTGACTGCCGAAAACCTTTGGTATGGCCGGATATTCAGTTTGATTTGGAAACACCTTCTAAATTTACAGGATACGTTTACGAATATCAACCTACATTTGATCAAAATATGTTTGATTTTTATAAGTCGCTTATTCAACTCAGAAAATCATCAAAAGCCTTTGTTTATGGGAGTTATGAGTTTTTGCCTTTGGCTGATGACAAAAATATTTTGGCCTATATGCGGCAATTTGAAAACGAAAAATACTTAATTGTAGTCAATAATAATCCATTGGAACAAGAAATTTTAGTATCTAAAACACAAGTTAAATTAAAGATATTATTGAATTACAATCAAGTAGAATTGAAAACACTGTCGCTTAAAATGTCACCTTTTTCAGGCGTAGTCTTGAAAGTGGACTGATAAAATGTTTGTTATACTTGTGCCTATTTGCCATAAAGTTTTGTTAAATGTCAAATTATAATACATAAGTACTGAACAAATATTATTCCAAAGACATTTATTTATATTACTAAAACATACAAATCATGATAAGTCTCCGATTCATTGTATTGCTTGTAATTATTACTTTGGTTACTTCCTGTCGCCGTGACTGTCCCGAAGAAAATCCTTTTACTTTTTTAGATGCGCATCGAGGTATGACCATAACCTACGACCTCCATACCACACGCTCCTTGCGCCCTGTCAATCCAGAGCACGAGGCGCAACTGACACAGTCCGAAAGATCTCTCATGGTGCCAGAAGTCAATGACATGAAAGTACATTTTGAGTTGGATACAGCGGGCAATTATTTTTATAGAA
>CAZBCV010000007.1:0-32679 GCA_964490495.1 uncultured Aureispira sp.
AACAAAACATAATATTTCTAAACCTTACAGTTTGAGAGAAAACAAAATGTATTTTCGAACTCAATTTTCTATACTAACAAATAGTTTAAACAAAGGATATACTGCTTCTCAAAGTATGGGTTATAGATACAAACATTTACTTGAGGCAGGTTTAGGTTTTGGAATAGACAATTATAAGGCACAACCAGGATATGATATTTTTCCCATCTTTGGTGAAATGAGATATTATATTCTAAGGGACAATCGCAGTCCATTTATTGGCTCTAGGATAGGGTACAGTTTTTCGAAAACTAATGAAGAAGTACATATTGACATGTCATCAGCTGGTTTTTTTATTAATCCCGCATTAGGATTTCGGTGGGTTGGAGGAAGAATGAATTTTGATATTTTTATTGCATTAAAACTCCAAGATTATCAATATACAAGGCTGCAAGGAGACAGTATTTTTGAACGAGATTACGTTTTTAGGAGGTATGAAATTGGGGGTTCTATGACTTTTTAAAACATATTCTTATGAGTGTATAAGTAAAAATTATTTTTTTGTCACGAATTTGTCATAAATATGTATTACTTTTGCTGATAAAATATAATCAAATGAATAAAAATTTAATTCTTATTGGACTTTTTTCACTTATGACGTTAGTTATTTTTTCTTGTGATAAGGAAAAAAATACGAGTGAATGCAATACCGCAAATATGTCTTACTCTAAGGATATAGTGCCTATTTTTACAGCTAATGGATGTTTAAGTTCTGGATGTCATGGAGGAGACATAGCTACAAATCCGCTTGCCATGACCACTTACGAAAATCTGAAAGTTTATGTTGATGCTAAAAGATTGGTTGGAAGTATCAAACACCAAGATGGGTTTTCACCTATGCCCAAAGAAAAGGAGAAAATGAAAGATTGTGATATCAGCAAGGTGGAAGCTTGGGTGACGCAAGGTGCAAAAAACAACTAAATATATTGGGGATTAGTCTAAAAACCCACCATTGAGAATTTAGACTAATCTTTCTAATCATTGTGCTTGCTTTCTAGCAATAAAGATGGGTGTCAGTAAAATTCTCTGTATTGGGACGCTCATCATTTTACGATAGAGATTGTAAGAAAATTATTGAACCAAAGTTCCAAGGTTTTCGCCGAGAGCAATTTTTGTTAAATGTCCTGGTTTATTGATATCAAATACGATGATAGGAAGGTTATTTTCTTGACAAATTGTAAAGGCTGTCATGTCCATAACTGATAGTCCCATACTTATGACTTTATCAAAGCTAATGGTGTCAAATCTTTTGGCATCTGGATTTTTTTCTGGATCACTGTCATAGATACCATCCACTCTAGTCCCTTTTAAAATGACATTGGCATTGATTTCATTGGCTCTTAATGCTGCTGCGGAATCAGTAGTGAAATAAGGACTGCCCGTACCAGAAGAGAAGATAACCACTCTACCTTTTTCTAGATGTCTAATGGCCCTGCGTCTTATATATGGTTCTGCAATTTGCCTCATTTCAATGGCAGAAATAAGACGGGTATAAATTCCTTGTGTTTCTAAAGCGCTTTGTAAGGCCATGCCATTGATACAAGTGGCCAACATACCCATATAGTCTCCAGTGACACGTTCTATACCAGACGACTCGGCACTTAAGCCCCGATAAATATTACCTCCACCAATGACTATTGCTATTTGGCAACCTTGGGCTACAAGCTCTTTTATTTGATGAGCATAATATTCCAACATTTCTGACGATATCCCAAAATTTTGGTTTCCCATTAAAGACTCTCCGCTCAGTTTTAATAATATTCTTTTAAATTTTAAAGACATAAATGTTTCTTTGTTTTTGGGTTATAAAAAAAGATAAAAAAAAAGGAGCGAAACGCTCCTTTTAAATATTTTATTAACCTAATTTAATATGTCTGAACCCTATAGCAGTAAGTTCAGGATTTTTAGATTTTAAAAACTCTTGAACACTTATTTTACCATCTTTAACAAAGATTTGATTCAATAATGTGTTTTCTTTAAAGAATTTTCCTAATTTTCCTTTTGCTATTTTTTCTAACATCTCTTCAGGTTTGCCTTCATTTCTGGCTATTTCTTTACCTATTTCTATTTCTTTCTCAATGATATCAGTAGGAACATCATTTTCGTCTAGTGCAACAGGTTTCATAGCTGCTACTTGCATAGCTACATCTTTTCCAGCATCTAAATAAGCTACATCAGCTAGATTAAGACCGACAAGAACACCTGCTTTATTACCCATGTGAATGTAAGAGGCCACCATAGGAGCTTCAATTTTTTGATAATCTGCTACTTCAATTTTTTCACCTATTTTAGCTACTTGTTCTGCTATAATAGTTTCAACTGTGATGCCATTGAGGTTCAATTGTAAAAGTTCAGAAAGTGATTGTGGATAATTAGCCAAAGTCAATTCTGCTATACTTCTTGTCAGAGCAATAAAATCTTCGTTTTTGGAAACAAAGTCTGTTTCACAACTCAATCTTATAACAATACCTTTTTTATTGTCGTCAGATACAAGAGCTAATACAACACCTTCTTTAGCGTCTCTATCTGCTCTTTTTTCAGACATTTTTTGTCCTCTCAATCTTAAAAGTTCAATGGCTTTATCAAAATCACCATTAGCTTCAACAAGGGCTTTTTTGCAATCCATCATACCAACACCAGTCTGCTCTCTTAATTCTTTTACGGCACTGGCTGAGATATTTACTTCACTCATTATTATTTTTTTAAAGATTTTAAATTAATTCTCTTCTACTTCTGTTTGCTTAGAGGCTTTTCTTTCCTCCGTACCTTCTTTTATGGCTCCTATGATATAGTCTGTAATGAGTTTTACTGACTTGGAAGCATCATCATTAGCAGGAATAGGGAAATCTACTTTGTTAGGATCAGAATTTGTATCCACCATAGCAAAAGTTTTCATGCCTAATCTTTTAGCTTCGGCCAATGCAATATGTTCGTGGTGAATATCAACCATAAACACAGCACTAGGCAATCTATTAAGGTTGGCAATACCACCAAGTACACGCTCCAATTTATCTTTTTCACGTGTTAGAGTTAATCTTTCTTTTTTGGTGATAGATACAGCAGGGTCATTTAACATTTTGTCAATGCTGTTCATTTTCTTAACAGATTTTCTGATAGTAGCAAAATTTGTCATCATACCACCTAACCATCTTTCTGTTACATAAGGCATTTCAACGCTCAATGCTGCTTTAGCTACGATATCTTTCGCTTGCTTTTTAGTAGCTACAAAAAGGATTTTTCTTCCTGATTTAGCTATTTGTTTCATGGCTGCAGCCGCTGTCTCAAGACAATCTGCTGTTCTATTGAGGTCTATGATGTGAATACCTTTTCTTTCCATGAAAATGTAAGGAAGCATTTTTGGATTCCACTTTCTTTTTAAGTGTCCATAGTGTACTCCCGCTTCTAACATTTCATTATATGTGGGCTTATTCATTATATTTTGTATTTACTTTTGAATTAATAATAAAGGATAAAATAAATATTAACGCTTAGAGAACTGGAAGCTCTTTCTTGCTTTTGGTTTACCAAATTTCTTCCTCTCTACTTCTCTTGAGTCTCTTGTAAGATATTTTTTATCCTTCAAAGGTTTTTTGACATCTTCATTGATTTTCACTAAACATCTTGAGATACCCATTCTGATAGCTTCTGATTGGCCTTTGAAACCGCCACCACTTACAGTGATTTTGATATCATATTGTCCTTCAGATTCAGCTACTTTTAAAGGTCCCATGACAACGTTTTGTGAACTCATCATTGGAAAATATTCTTTATAATCACGACCATTGATTGTGATTTTGCCGCTTCCACTCACTACGTAAACACGAGCTACTGAAGCTTTTCTTCTACCTATACTATTGATCATTTCCATACTAAAAATTAAAATTTGAATGGTTCAGGTTTTTGTGCAGCATGTGGATGATTAGCATCTGTGTACAAAAACAATTTTTTAATTTGTGCTCTACCTAATTTTGTTTTAGGCAACATACCTTTAACAGCCAATTCTAAAACCATCTCTGGTCTCTTTTCTAACATTTCTTTAGCTGTACGTCTTTTTTGGCCACCTGGATAACCTGAATATCTTTGATACTCTTTGTCGTCTAATTTTGACCCGGTAAATCGTACTTTGTCTGCATTTACTACAATAACAAAGTCGCCATTATCAAAATGTGGTGTGAAATCAGGCTTGTGTTTTCCTCTCAACACAGTTGCTATTCTTGTAGCTAAGCGCCCTACAATTTCACCGTCGGCGTCAATCACATGCCACTTTCTATCTACAGTGGCTGCATTGGCAGATTGGGTTTTGTAACTTAGTGTATTCACTTTATTTGATTTAAATTATCTTAAAATTTTATACTTTTCCTATTTGAGGCCGCAAAGGTATAATCTTTATCCAAATAATAAAAAGTTTTTGAGAAATTTTTTTATTATTTTTTTCATAATCAATTGATAAACAGTAAAAATATCGCCACATTTTATTTTTACACCTCTAATATTACTTGTTTTTGGACATTTTATCACTGGGTTTTTAGCAGTTGATTGTCACATTTATATAATTAGTAAGTAGGTGTGATACTGTTAATTTCTGTATTTTATTATGGAAGTTGGCCAACTTGAAAGGTAACTACAGAATTATTGATGATGTTGTTAGCTGAGATGAAGTCTATCCTCTTGAGTTCTGAACCAATTCCATCATGCGTTTGACTTCTTTTTTTGTCAAATACCTCCATGAATCATAGGGAATATCTTTTAAGGTTATTTCCATTATTCTGACTCTTGTCAAAGTTTTTACACGATAGCCTAAAAATTCACACATACGGCGAATCTGTCTGTTGAGACCTTGTGTAAGGATAATGTTAAATGTGAAGTTATCTATTTGTTTGACTTTGCATGGCCTTGTGACAGTCTCTAAAATGGGTACACCTGTGGCCATAGTTTTTATAAATGCATTATCTATTGGTTTGTTGACTTCAACAATATATTCTTTTTCGTGATAGTTGCCCGCACGAAGTATTTTATTCACCACATTACCGTCATTAGTCAATAAGAGAAGACCTTGAGACATCTTATCTAACCTACCTATAGGAAAGATACGTTCTGGATAATTCAAATACTGAATGACATTATCAGGCTCTCTTTCATCAGTAGTACATACTATTCCAGTAGGCTTGTGTAGAGCAATATAAACGGGTTCAGCTTTTTCTCCTATGGCTTTACCATCTAAAAATACTGTATCGTCTGGTCCAACTCTATTTCCCTTTCGGGCTACAATGTCATTGATTTTGACACGTCCGTCTTCTATGAGTTTGTCAGCTTCTCTTCGAGAACAATATCCAGTGTCACTGATATATTTATTTAAACTAATTGATTCGTTATCCATTATTTCAAATCACCTAAATCTACATAAGAATCAAATTTTTCTACCCAATTGAATGAAGGTGTTTCGTTAGATGCTAAATGCCTCACTAAACTTATTTGAGCACCATTTTTCGGAAGGGCGTTTTCTGGAAGATTATTTTTTGCCAATAGGCTTTCTAATCTTATTCCATACATTTGGCTGATTTGATATAAGGTTTCCTTTTCTTTCACAATGTGGTATTCTGTATCTTCACCATAGTAGGCTTTTTTCTTTTTTTCCAAAAATATGATTTCACCCTCTTTCAAAGGTGATTCCAATGAAGAAATACCTTCATTAAATTCAAGTAATTCAAAAACGTTTTTCCCGGTTCGAAGAGATATTTTTTTCAGGTTGTCATCTTTTTGGGTATATACTACATATAGGCCGTTAATTATTGCAGACTTATTAGTTCTAGAAGACTTCGTCTCGCCTGAATTCTCTTTATCAATATTATTTATACTAATATCTGTGCTTTTGTTTGTTATTTCATTGGTCAAGTTTTCATTCGAAGGTTTTAAAGCAGAATTATCTACTTGAGCTATCAAGTCTTCGTCGTACAAGATAATATTAATATCTTCATCATATTGGTAAAGCTTGTGGGTTTCGATAAGCTTTATTAGTTTAGAAGGATATTGAGGGTCTGTGGCATAGCCAGCAAACTTGAGTCCATTGGCCCATCCTTCGTAGTCCTTTGTACCCAATTTAAAAAGAAAACCATATCTTGACCTTTTATTAGGGTCTTTCAAAAATTCGGAGTGAGCTAAGTAAGATTGTTGGGCATTATCAAAGGCACGAAAACAACTTTCTATTATGTTGCCGCTATTGTCTTTGTCGTCATCATGCTTAAAATAAACATTGCCTGTCCATTGGTTTCCACATTTTATACCAAAATGATTGTTGGCTACGGCTGCCAAAGGACTTCGACCCATATCTGACTCTAATATACCTTGAGCTAATTTGATACTTGCAGGAATGCCTGTTCGTCTCATTTCTGAGATAGCTATATCTTTAAAATTATAAATATAGTCTTCAAGAAGTTTTTTATTAGCCCAATTGATGTTAGGTAATAGAAGAAATAAACTCATTGTAATACTTAAAATAAAGCGCCGCATACGTATAAGATTTTTATTTAATGTATTAATACAAATATCGTTCCGTTTTTTAATGTTAGTAAAACTGTTAAGGTTTAAAAAAGAGTTTTTTAGGTAATTTATTGTTAACCAGCAAAAAATAATATCTACTTTTGTTACATTAATGCAACAAAGTCGTTTTGAAATTTATTATATACAAAAATAATTTTTTAACTCTTCAATTTTATAAAATAATGAATATTACGGATTTGTTTCAAGGACCTATGAAAGATATCATTGTAGGACAAATAAGCCAACAAATGGGCGTTCAAAATCCACAACAAGCGAATACTGCAGTTGATGGTATCATGGGTATGCTTTTGAATGCTGTGACTAATAATGCAGCGACACCAGAAGGCCAACAAAACTTAGAAAAAGCTTTGGATCGTGACCATGATGGAAGTATTTTGGACCATTTAGGTGATTTTTTAAATGGAAGTTTCACACCAAGTAATCCAAAAACAGCAAACGGAGCGGGTATATTAAATCATTTATTCAAAGGTGAGCAAGAAAATGCAGCTGCGTCTATTTCTAAAACCAGTGGAATAGATGTAAGTAAAATAATGAGCATGATGGCCACTTTAGCTCCAGTATTATTAGGTATGTTAGGTAAAGCTAAACAACAACCACAACAAACACAAGCGCAGCAAAGTGGTGGTGGAATATTAGATTTATTGATGGGCGCAACAAAATCAGTGAATCAACAGCCCTCTGTTCAGAACGTATTGACATCTATCCTTACTGGTAATAAACAAGGTGGAGGCTTAAAAGATCAATTAATTAACTCGGCTTTGCAGTCAGTTATGAAAGGGTTTTTTAAGTAATTTTTTATAAAAACATCAATTTTCAGAGAAATATTAAATGCGCTTAACTTAAATTAGGCGCATTTTTTGTTTGAATATTTTATTTTTTATATGTTTGTGGTAAAAATATCATTATGATTTCATACTCTACCAATCCACAAGCAGAGCAAACCATAAAGCTTATCAGTCAAACCAACAAATCTATCTTTTTGACGGGTAAAGCGGGTAGCGGAAAAACTACGCTTCTGAAACATATTATTGAAAACACACACAAGAATACTGTAGTGGTGGCACCTACGGGAATCGCCGCGCTTAATGCAGGTGGTGTCACTATACACTCCATGTTTCAGTTGGCGCCCAAGGGCTTTATACCTGATGAAAATTTTGAGGGAGATATATCACAATATTCTATGGACACCATGGCAACACTAAAAAAATCTTTTAAGATGAGCTCTTTCAAACAAAGTGTTATTAAGGCCATGGAGCTTCTTGTGATTGATGAAGTGAGCATGCTTAGGGCAGACTTATTGGATGCTATGGACGTGGTACTTCGCAAGGTTAGGAGAAATAGTCAACCTATGGGCGGAGTTCAAGTACTTTTCATAGGGGATTTGCAGCAGCTACCACCTGTGGTAAAACCCGATGAGTGGGATATATTGAAGAATTACTATAGAGGTATATTCTTTTTTCATTCACTAGTCGTACAGCACATCCAACCTTTGTACATAGAGTTAAAAAAGATTTATAGACAAAAAGATGAGACATTTATAAATCTTTTAAACAAACTTAGGCAAAATCAAATGGGACCAGAGGAGACGGTTTTGCTCAATAGTTATATCCATAACAATTATGAGGATTTTTTGGATAATGGATATATTTTTTTAACAACACACAATAGGAAGGCCGATGAAATCAATTTACAAAAATTGAATAGTTTAACCCATAAATCTTATACTTACCATGTAGAAATCGAAGGTGATTTTCCTGAAAAAATATACCCCATAGATCCTGTTTTATTGTTAAAAAAAGGGGCAAGAGTCATGTTTATTAAAAATGAAATGGGAGAAGGAAAACGATTTTTTAATGGCAAAATGGGCGTCGTTGAGACTATTGGGTCACAAGAAATAGTTGTGCGCTGTGATGATGGTATTGTTATAGAAGTTGAAAAATATGAATGGACCAATGTACGTTATTCGGTGAATCCCAATACACAAGAAATTGAAGAAGAAATCATAGGCACGTTTGTGCAATATCCTTTAAAATTGGCTTGGGCCATAACAGTTCACAAAAGTCAAGGTCTTACATTTGAGAGGGCTATTTTGGATATACACGAGGTGTTTCAGCCTGGACAAGCCTATGTGGCATTATCAAGATTGACCAGTTTGGAAGGATTGGTTTTGACAGATGAATTGAGTCTGAGAGGGATTAAAAATTCGGAAGATGTGGTTCAATATGCGAAATATGAAGCAGCGCCAGAAATAGTGGATTCAGTGCTGAAAACAGAAAGTGAAAGGTTTTTGTATGATATCATTAATAAAGCCTATGATACAAAAGAGTTGTTTAATGTGTGGTCAAAACACTATGTTACATATCATTTTGCAACCCCAAATTCCGAAAAAATAAAGCACATGAATTGGGCTCAATCCTGTGATGAAAAATTGCGAGAAGTCAATGAAACAAGCCAAAAGTTTTTAGTTTGGTTGAACCAATATTTTTCAAAATCAGAGAGGATTTCTGAGGATTTGAAATCAAAATTAATAGGGGCTCAGAAATATTTTTTTGAAAAATTAGATATTCTTTTGGACAAATTTATTAATAAGATTATCGAACTAAGAGGGAGCAAAAAAACAAAGGATTTGCTCAATGAAATACAAGAAGTCGAAAGCATATTAACGATTTCAATATTGGAGATGGCCAAAACAAAAAATATCTGCCTCAATCTCATAGATAATAAAGAGATGACGAAAGATACGATTATTGATGATTTTATAAAAAACTATAAAAACAACAAAGTCACTTCATTATTGCAAGAGGTCAAAAAGACAAGGATAATAACATATGACGATAATGAAGAAATGGAATTTTTCAAAAAACCAAAAAAAGATAGGAAACCGAATAAAGAATCTACATATGATATTACATATAACCTTTGGCAAGAAAAAAAATCTATGGAAGAAATAGCCCATGAACGGAAACTTACAAAAAACACAATAGAAAGTCATATGGCTCGATTCATAGCCGAAGGAAAAATTAGTATTTTTGAAATAATGTCAGAGGAAAAAATTATAGAACTCAACAAAATTTTTGAAAACTTTCCCGCCTCACTCTCTGAAGCCAAAGAAATAGCCGGTGAGGATTATTCTTTTGGTGAATTGAGGATTTACAAGGGATATAGAGAAAGGGAAGATGAATAAATAGGTTCTTGTTTAAAATTTTAAATGACGATTTGTTGCCTATTTCATTTTTGGGTAATGATTATTACATTTCTGTTCAGGACAAATGAACTTATGGATTATATGGAGCTAAAAAAAAGATAGGTTTAAACATGAGTTCAAACCTATCGTTATCAGTGCTATAAAACTATGATTTAACTTACATCATTTATTTCAACACTACTCTTTTGGATATGATAGTATTTCCTAAGTGCAGCTGCAATATGACCATTCCACGAGGAAAAGACGTCACATCAAGAGATCCACTACTGTTATTCCAATTAATTTGCTCAATCAGTTGGCCATTAGAATTATAAACCTTAATGAGGCTTATATTTTGTTGAGCATCGAGCGAAGAAATATTAATTATACTTTGAGCAGGATTAGGGTAGATCCAAATTTTATTTTCTATTACTTTTAAGTCATCATTAGAACTTGAATTATCTATTTCTATATTAAAAGTATGTATTGGCAGCCATCCGCTTTCCCCATCTACAACAACAAAATCAAAACTATCGGCATCCAATAGAGCAGTGTTGTGGATGTAAGAAATTAAACCAGAATTGATATCATTTTGTGTGAATGAATCCCCGATATTTAGCGGTTGATTGTTTTTAGTAATGACCCCATTTGAGGTTGTTTTAGTGAGGATAAAAGTCAAAAATTCAGCACTTTGAGTAGGATGACCAATTTCAAGCAAAGATTTTGAAATGACCGAGTTCATATTGGCAGGAGCAATCAATAGATTATTGACTAAAAGGGAAGGGTTATTGATACTTGTACTCGTACAAAATTCTAAATCAAAATTATTAATTCTACCGCCTTGTCCCAGCTCAGTATCTTCTACTCTAAGGACCCAAACGCCCTGGGTTTTTTCTCCTTTGAAGTTAGCTAAAGGTTCTTCGGGTTTGTGTACATTTCCGAGATTGATAGGACACCTCAACGGTAAAGTACTTTTGTCGTTGAGATTAAGATTAATACTACTATTGGCGGGGCATTTTTTAGACCACAATAGGACTTCTTTGCCCGAAGGAGCCATCAGCTTTACGACTAAATCACTAATTCTCTGATGGCTACCCCTTAAGTTGTTGACTGAAATTTCATTAACTTCAGAATCTTTCAAGACATTTATGGTGGCTTCAACTACTGGTCGCCCTGTTCCTGATATATTGATTTGTAATGGACCAGATTGAGCATCGAAACATGAAAAACTTTCAGTATGAAATGTTTGAATGGGTGTCCATTCTCCTGTTTTACAATCATTGAACGCTCTTACTCGCCAGAAAAACAATGTTGAATTTGCCAAAAACAAGGAAGAGTTAAACACTGTATCAAAAAGGGTTTGATGGATGATTAAAGCATCAAAGGCAGGAGAAGTTGATACTTGTAATTCATAACCAATGGCGTCACTCAATCTAGCCCAATTATAAACTTGAATGGGTTCTATTCCCGATGCCTCAGGAGCTGGAGAGTAAAGTTCAATGTTGTCAACGGCTGTTCCATAGGTTGTTAAAAACAATGTACGGACTATTGTGTCTATTCCTTCGGCGTAAGAAATTACATTAAATTGGTATTCATTATTACCTTGAGCGTCGGAAAGGTTAAGTTCTAAAGTGTTGGTTTCTCCAGGAGCTACTTTTGTTTGAGAAAAATTGGCAATAATATTGGAAGGCAGTCCTTCGACGTTAAAGGAAATAGAGTCCGTCAATCCTGAAAAACCTATGGTGCTAAAACTATAAGTAACGCTTTCAGGTAGGCAAGTTTCTTTTTTAACTTTGTCCACATTCATGAAAAACCCGGGTTCTGTAGATTCTAAAATTCTTGAATTACTATTGGACAAAGTAAAAAATATGTTATCACTTGCTTTTATAACAATTCTTGCTCTGGTGGAAGAAATAGCAGGCATAATTACAGAGGCTTTCCCATTATTTGGAATTCGTTCAGCAAGAATTATCATTTCGTCAGAATCAAAATCGATTCTATTGCCAGTAAATAAAAATATATCCACACTTTTGCAATTGACAGGAGCATTGTTTGTATTGGCAACATTCCATTCAATTTCAACTCTTTCACTGTATTTCCAAATTTTTGGTGTACTCGGCTCTGTGATTTCGAAGGGTCCAGCATTTCCATCTACTCTAAATTTGATTTCTTCCCAAACTGCGGAACTTCCTAAAGGATTATCGTCACGGGCAATAAAGCGAAACGTCATATTTCGAGAATATGTGGGCAAATATTCCAATCTATTGAAAAATTCTCCACTCATGATTCTTGTTTGATTAGGAAAATATCTAGCGGTACTTGTTGAAGGATTGAGAGATACAAACAAAGGGCAGTCACCAAGAGGGTCACCTGGAGGTCTAGAAGTTTGTGCATCAAATTGTTCCCAGGAAAAGGTTAAGTTATCCTCTTCGTTGCCATCTGTGGCTGATGCATTGAGAAAAAACGGAGTACTTTTAGGAATGGTAAAACCGCTTTGATAAGGCATATCAATAATGGGTAGGAAGTTGCCTATATCCACTTTTTCCGCACAATTATAGCCTGTAATGTTAGGAAAATTAGTGTAAAATAGCATTTGGTCCAAATTAGTACCGTGAAAATAACTTTGTCTTGGAATTCCTAAATTGCTGCTTCCACAGGCTCCAGGGTAGGCCATGATAGTATTCCCACTCCCGGGTTCAAAACCATTGGCTAATGATAATTGACCATCTTGCCCTACACAATTGTTAAATGTATGACTTGCGGTGATTTGGTGTCCTACTTCATGTGTAAATACCAATACAGTACCATTGTTTAAATTGGCCGAGTTGTAACAAGTCACACCGGCACCTCTATTTTCGGTACATATTAGGCCTCCTGCTACACCACCTACGTCATTGCAAATAGACAAAACATGTCCAATATCATAGTTAGATTCTCCTATTCTTTGATTCAATATTCTGGTATTTTGCCTAAGAATTTCTAGACCACGGGTGGTATTAGTGTATGGGTCGTTAAGTGGATCAATATTAATGATTCTTTCATTATCGGCAATAATAACCATTCTCATAGCTATTTCAGCTTCAAATATCAAGTTGGACCTATTGACGAGATTAATCATGTCTTCCAAAGCTTTTTCTTTACTGCCTCTCAATTGACCCCATGGACCAGTGCAAGCCATGGCTAATCTAAATTTTCGCAATTCTATCATTTCGTTTCGTTGCCCCAAACCCCATCTTGGCTTTTTATTTTGGTCAGCTATATTTTCGTGATCATGCAAACCACATAAATTGGGATGTGACAATAAAGGATCGTCATAATCACTAAGATTGTAAACGATATAATTGTTGGTATTGGAAGACTCCAGTTTATCAATAAAAGTGAGTTCGTCCGATTTTTTTACCATAGCAGAAAGACCTGACGGGCCCATAGTTATTCTAATTGTTGTAGATCTGTCGTTCTTTTTGTAACCTTTATAAGTTTTTATTTGAGGATATTTTGCTTGAAGACCAGCTTCTACAATGGGTGATTCCCACATAATAAAATCGTGTAATTCTCCGTCTGCGAGTGGAACTATTAAATGGTGCGAAAGATCAATAGGTTTATCATTTTTTTCTCCGGGCAAGCTACTGAGATAACTCATTATGTTTTCGCTATTGAGTTGATAGGTATGATATTTTTCAGGAATAATTTCTTCAGAAAAATTCGATCTAAGCTGTTTTCTGTCTAATTTTTGTGCATTCCAAAAGTTTTGCCCAACTAAATGTGAAGAAAAAAAGATTAAACTTAATAAATATAAATATTTTTGCATGATTGTATTTTATGTTTAATGTATGAGATGATTTTAAAAAAAATGTACGATTCAAGTAAGACCGCAAATTTAGGAAAGTTTACAATAACTAACAATAAATGATGGGCATTAAAATAATTTTAAGATATCAATATGACAAAAATAATGTTTATAAATAAATATTTAGGCTTTTTGTAATATATTTGCGGTTTTTAATTATCAAGCTAGAAATTGAGAGATACGCATTTGCACAAAGGTTTAAGGCAAAAATTAGTCAAAGAGTTAGAGTCCAAAGGTATATCAGATCCACGGATACTTCAAGCCTTTTTAGATATACCCCGTCATTATTTTTTGGAAGAAGCATTTTCTGAATGGGCTTATAAGGATGTGGCTTTTCCTATAGATGCTGAACAAACCATTTCGCAACCCTATACGGTCTCCGTTCAAACAACTTTATTGCAGCTCAAAAAAGGGGATAAAGTATTAGAAATCGGAACTGGTTCAGGTTTTCAAGCTTGTGTATTGAGCCATATGGGTGCTAAAGTGTACACCATAGAAAGACAACAAAGTCTATACGAGAAAACAACAGCGTTACTTCAAAGTATTGGTTTTGGTGCCGTAAGAACTCTTTATGGTGACGGCTATAAAGGTGCTCCAAGGTATGCTCCTTTTGATAAAATAATAGTTACAGCGGGAGCTTCTGAAGTTCCACAAGCTCTGATAGATCAATTAAAACCAGAGGGAATTATGGTTATTCCTTATGGCCAAGGCGAAAACCTCCAAATGTTACAAATATTTAAGTTACCTGATAATACTTTAGTGAAAAAGTCACATGGAAATTTTAGATTTGTACCTTTTTTGAAAGGAGTACAATAATATTTTTAGTAAAACAAGGGTTAATGTTCTGCTTTTCAAGACTAAATTACAAAATAATGAATCTTGCATCTATAATAAATAAAAACAAACTAGATATTATGATTGCCATAATCGCAGTGGTATTGATGTTGGTTGGTTTTTTATTTAATAGAGTAGTTTCAAATATAGGTTTCGGTTTTGCTGGTCTTTATACCTTAATGAATTTATATAAAACAAAGAATTTATGGCAAGATCGGTGGATATGGTCATTTATTGCTTTAGCTACAATACCCTTGTTAAGCGATATTGTGAACGAAGGATGGGGTTTTTTAAAATTCAAAGGCATCATGAAAATGCTTCTTGTGTTGTTTCCAGCATTTATATATGCTTTACATCCCGATGATAAACAGATAAAATGGCTGCACTGGGCTGTAATATTGACAATGTTAGTCTCTACAATTTATAGTTTATTTAATTATTTTTCAAATTATGAAGAAATTTTGGCTTCTTACAAAGTTTCCAAAGTTTTGCCTGTTTTAGCAAAAGGAGATCATATTAGAATCAGTTGGGCAACATCCATTAGTGTATTGATGGCAATGTATTTATATGTTTACGAAACCTCAAAAACATTAAAATTTCTTCAAATATTGTATATTGGATTGCAAATAGTTTTTCTACATATTTTGGGGGCAAAAACGGGACTATTGACACTGTATGTTATGATAGCAGTTTGGATATTTTGGTCTTTGCCAGGGAAAAAAAAGTGGATGTTAGGCCTTGTAGTTCCAATAGGTTTTATGGTGCTGTTTTCTGCATACAAATTCATTCCAAGTTGGCAAGAAAGAGTAAACTTTATGCGCTATGATTTTGAACATTATAGAAAAGGAGAATATAGACCAGGACTTAGTGATGCTGTTCGGGTTTATTCTATTAAAGCGGGCTGGCAAATTTTTAAAGACAACTATGTAACAGGTGTAGGTTTCAGTAAATTACATGAAGAAACTATTAATTGGTATAATACTAATATGCCAACAATAGAACCTCAAAGTCGTTTTATACCTATTAGCCAAACATTGATTTATATGGCATCTGTTGGGATATTAGGGATAATTGTAGTAATATGGCATTTATTCATGCCGTTTTTTGTGCAAACACTAAGAAATAATCGGTGGTTTATGGCCTTTTTCATACCACTAATTATGAGTTTTTTCTATGAATCGCATTTAGAAGGTCAATTTGCCATTTTTGTGTATGGATTTTTTATTTCGTGGTTTTGGTATCTAGCTATAAGAAATTCACAAAGCCAAAGAATCATTGTAGAGTAATTTAAAAATCATTAATTTAGAAAATGAAAATATCATTAGCTCAGCTTAACTATCATATTGGAAACTTTGAAAGTAACACTCAAAAAATGGTAGAAGCTATAAAAATTGCAAAAGAGGCACAATCAGACTTAATATGTTTTAGCGAATTAGCTACATGTGGATACCCGCCTCGTGATTTTTTAGAATTTGACGATTTTATAAGATTATCTAATGAAAGTATAGATATATTATGCCAACATGCCCACGGTATAGCGGTAGTAGTTGGAGCACCAGAAAAAAACCCACGACCAGAAGGAAAAAATTTGTTCAACTCAGCATATTTTTTAGCTGATGGGAAGGTGCAATATATTCAACAAAAAACCTTACTGCCCACTTATGATGTCTTTGATGAATATAGGTATTTTGAACCTGCGACAACATGGAACATTGTGGAATATAAAGGGAAAAAGATAGCCTTAACTGTATGTGAAGATACATGGGATGTTGGAGTTGATGATCCATTGTACACCATTGTACCTTTAGATAAAATGCAAAAGTACGAACCAGATTTTATACTTAACTTATCGGCATCTCCATTTCATTACGAACATGCACACAACAGAGTTCAGATGGCTCGAGCCAATACATCGAGATATGGAATTCCTATGTTTTATGTCAATCATTGTGGCGCTCAAACCGAGCTGATCTTCGATGGTGGTAGTTTAGTAGTGAATCAGGTTGGAGTTGTTGTAGATGAAATGCCCTATTTTGAGGAATGTTTGAGGCATTATAAATTAGATGATGTGATGTCTTGCTCCAACAATTACAATCATCCAAAGCCAAAGATAGAACTCATACATGATGCCATAGTTTTAGGAATCAAGGATTATTTTGGAAAATTAGGATTTAAACAAGCTGTTTTAGGTCTATCTGGCGGTATAGATTCAGCTGTTACTGCAGTGCTAGCTGCGCGAGCTTTAGGTCCAGCAAACGTTAGATGTTTGTTGATGCCGTCGCAGTTTTCATCACAACATTCAGTGGACGATGCACGACAGTTGGCCATTAATCTCGGAATGCCTTATGATATAATACAAATTAAGGAAGTCTATGAATCATTTATGGAAAAATTAAATCCAATATTTGGCGACTTACCATTTAATGTAACAGAAGAGAATATTCAAGCACGTGTTAGGGGCATTCTCAACATGGCTATATCCAATAAATATGGCAATATACTGCTCAATACATCCAATAAAAGCGAAATGGCTGTAGGTTACGGCACATTATACGGGGATCTGTGTGGAGGGATTTCCGTTTTGGGCGATGTGTATAAAATTGAAGTTTATGAATTGGCTCAATATATTAATAAAGATCGGGAAGAAATTCCTTACAATACCATCAATAAGCCACCATCAGCAGAGCTTAGGCCCAATCAAAAAGACAGTGACAGTTTGCCAGAATATGAAATATTAGATACAATTCTTTACCAATATATTGAAAAACGCAAGGGCCCACAAGAAATCATAGATATGGGATATGATGGATCATTAGTAAGAAGAATATTGAGACTTGTTAATATTAATGAATTTAAGAGATATCAGACCGCACCCGTATTGAGAGTGAGTCCCAAAGCCTTTGGAATGGGAAGACGAATGCCCATAGTGGGTAAGTATTTGAGTTAAATTTAAAGTAAATATATAAATTGCACTTAGATTTTATAAATATTGAAAATGCTCCAATCATGTGTTAATCATTTAGAAATGTAAATATTTTAATAATTGAAATTTAGAGCTTTATAATCCAATAAGTTAAATTTAAAATTTATATTTTTTGAGGTGATATGGATTTAAAAAGTTCAAAATATATTTTTATTTCAAAAAAAATTGAGATTTTATAACTATCTATTAATCAAATGTTTTATCTTTGCGCCTCTTTTCGATAAACGTTTAATTTTTCAAATATGACAACTATAGATATACAAGGTAATAAGAGGACAGAGTTCGGTACAAAAGGCTCTAAAATAGACAGAAAAAATGGTTTAGTTCCTGCTGTTATGTACGGAGGGAGTGAAGTAGTTCATTTTGCAGTGACACCTAAAAGTGTAAAACACTTAATATATACACCAGATTTTAAAGTAGCAAACCTTAACATTGATGGTAAAGAATATAAGGCTATTTTGAAAGATGCTCAATTTAATGCAATCACTGATCAGTTGATTCATATTGACTTTTTAAGACTCATCGAAAACACACCTATCAAGGTTGAAGTTCCATTAAGATTTAAAGGCGTCTCGCCTGGTGTCAAATTAGGTGGAAAGTTGTTACAGCAAATGAGAAAAATAAAAATCAAAACCACCCCTGAGAAGTTAGTTGACGAATTGAACGCTGATATTTCTAAATTAGATTTGGGTCAGTCTTTAAGATTGAGCGAAGTCATAGTTCCTGAAGGCGTAGAAATAATGGCTAAAAACAAACAAACTCCAGTGGCTCTGATAGAAATTCCTAGAGCTTTGAAAGCAGCAGCAGCAGCAGCAGCCAAAGAAGAAAAAGGAGCCAAGAAGAAGAAATAATAATATATTTAAAATACATCATAAAAGGGAATGCATCAGTGTTCCCTTTTTTTGCTTAATATAACAAGTGATTAATTTTTTATTTTTTCAACATGATGTTAAAGTAATATAGAACGGTAAACTTAAGATAATAAAATAATTATTACATAAGATTGAAATTAACTTCCTATCTTTGCGTTATTGTACCGTGCAGAGTACTACAAACTCTGCTCATTTCAAGAACAGTAATTTATGCGATGGATATTTGGAATATTGATTTTATTTTTGTGCTTTAGAATACAAGCCCAAGATACTTTGCCACCTACTTTAGTGAAGCTACCCACTGACGCTATATTGGAGTGTGGCACAGCAAATGTTATAGATTCATTATCAAATTGGTTTCTTGAAGGAGGAGGTATAATTTTTTCGGATGACTCTGGAGAATATACTTTGGTCGCCAATATGACATTATCGCAGGCCATAGATATATTCAATTCTTCACAAGATACATTATGTGGCCGTTCTAAAAACTTAAAAGTAATTTTTTCAGCAATTGATTCAGCAGGAAACACTAGCCTTGGGTATGAATGCTCTTTTTCATTGAGAGATCGCTTACCGCCCATTATTGTAAATGGACCTAACGTGAGTTACTCATGTATAGAGGGGATTCAAGACACTCTTATAAATTGGATTAAAAATAAAGGAAAATTTCAAGCTACTGATAATTGTTCGGACACACTATATTGGACAACTTTTATATATAATATCTTTGATAAATCCACTGGTGGAAGAATATCAGGAGGAAGAGGAAATATAGATTTTGGACCATATCCCACCATACCCAACGGAATTTGTAATTGGGGAATGAGCATAAATTTTACGGTGATTGATGAATGTGGTAACTCGTCACTTACACCAGCATCAATTTATAATTTTAATGTGACTGACGATGTTGCACCGCGTTTTGTTATTACTCCACCAGATATAACGGTTTCTTGTCATGACATACCTTTGTCATCTATTCAAGTTAGAGATGATTGTGATAGTAATGTAAATATTGCATTTACAGAAGAAAGCACTCAATCTACTGATAGTCTCAATTGTGGATATTATAATTATACTTTAACAAGAACATGGGTTGCCACAGACAAGTGTAATAACAGTGCATCATATTCTCAGAGGCTAAATGTTGTAGATAACCAAAAACCTACAAGCATATATTCAAGTGAAGTTTCCATTTCCTGTTTTGATTATGATAATGCTAGGGATACCTTATTCATTATAGCCCAAGATTTATGTTCTCCCGTATCTATTCAATTTAGAGATAGTACAAATGTTTTAGGATGTACATCAATCCTATCAAGACAATACATTTTAACTGATATTTGTGACAATAAAGATACAATATACCAAAGGATAAATGTGGTACAAAATCAGAGCCCACGCATATTAGAAGAAGCCACCAACATAGAGTTATCATGTGAAAATAATCTCGATATTATTGGGTTATTGGTAAACTGGGTAGATAGTATGGGGGGTTCCAAAGCTCAATCTTTATGTGGCGAAATAAAAAGTTTTGCAGCAGTCAAAGGAAGTTATAATCTTAAAGACCCATCCACCTATCCAGGAATCTTACCCAAAGATCTTTCCTCTCAAGTGTGTCCTTCACCTCTTAATGGTTTTTTATCTTTTGTAGAAGTGGACTTTGTATATTATGATACATGTGGAAATGTGGCCGTTTCAGAAGCTATTTTTGGAATTGGTGACACCATTAAACCACAAATATTAAATTGTAGAAGTGAATATAATTTTACATTAGCAGAAGATTTGTGTGAGACGTTTGTTTCTATTCCAATCCCCAATTTATCTGACAACTGTCAATCAGGAAGTCCCACTATTCAAAGGGTTGTAAGAGAGGAAGTAACCTCAAATACACCACCTGGACCGGAAGCACTTGTAAACCCTTTGATATTAAACATTGGGCCTTTCAATAGTAAAATATCCCCACCCTCATCGGATGCTAACATCAATATTAGACTTATTAATTTAGATATAGACGATGCCACAGAGTTTTTTCTAATATTCAATGAAGACAATCAACAAATTGGAGTAACGCCCACCGGAGCTGGTCAATGTGCGGACACGTCGATGACCTTAACTCTTTCAATAGCAAATTTAACACGTTGGTTAGTGGATGATTTTATCACGTTACGGTTTGAGCCTTTTATTGTTCCGGGGAGTCCAGTGCTTTCTATCAATAATTTTTGCGGCCAAAGCTTTATAGAATCATCCATATCATATGAAACAGATTTGGATAATGTATTGGATGTGAGTTATAGCGTAAATAAAGGCGGATTTCAGAATTCGGGCACCCATCAAGAAATTGAATTATTACTTAGTCAAGGCAAAAACAGTGTCATTTTTAAAGTGCGAGATTGTGCGGGAAATGAAGCCACTTGTGAGACATCCATTAATATATTAGACACTAGACCTCCAGAGATACAATGTCCTACAAACATTACATCTGTGCTAAAAAACGGTTTGTGTTTGGATACTATACCTTTGTCAATAGATTTTAAAGTTGAGGACAACTGTAACGGCAATAGGCCCTATAATCAGATATCACCAATAAGTAGAGAAGCCTCTTTAATTTCTTTCGAATTAAATTCAAGTACTCAAAAATTAACAGCAAGGGATAAGCAAATTATTTTTAATAATGTATTTCCCATAAGGCATGGAGATTATGATGTAGATTTGATTGTAGAATTTTTTGGAAATAATACTCAAATAGGCCAACAATTTCAGATTTTGGGTCCAGATGGAACACTTGTAGGCACAACAGAATGGGTTCAAAATTCCCCCACAGATTGTGCTCTTTCAACTACTCATTTCAGAATACCTTTTAATGTATTTAATGGTTGGATAAGTAATCGTAGGGTTAATTTTTTGGCTAAGGCTATCAATTCTGCAATAGAACCATGTGGAAGTATCTCAGCAGGTAGTAGTAATGATAATTTGAGTTATATCACAGGCCGTTTGAGATATTCTGATGTAATGTTTTCAATAAGTAGTAGTGGTGGTACAATAATCAATAAAACACCCATACCCGTGGATTTACCAAATTATAATTTAGTTCTCAATCAAGGAAAAAATGACATAACACTACACACACAAGATGCGGCTGGTAATGAAGGCACATGTGTTTTTGAAGTAAATATAGTGGACGAAGAAAAACCTGTAGCAATATGCAAAAACGCAACATTAACTGTTGATCCATCAGGATTAATTTCGACACCCATAGATGCTACACTCATTGATGGTGGTAGTTTCGATAATTGTGGAATCATAGAATATGAAGTTGACCCATCTTTGTTGGATTGCGCTTTGGCAGGCACCGATGTTCCATTAAAACTTACTGTAACAGATGTATCAGGAAACACTCATTCTTGTAGTACAACAATAAGGGCCTTAGCTTATGAAGTGAAACCTACATTTTCATCTGGATTATGTGCCAACGATACATTGAAATTGTTTGCCAATGTACCACCTTCTTCTGTACCTGGTACTTATACTTTTCACTGGGTAGGACCAAGGGCAGGAATTGAGTTTTTTACGGAAAACCCAACAATACCTAACGCAGACCCTACTTATAATGGTGTGTATGTTCTAACCGTCAAGGGTTTTAATGAATGTGTTTCCATTGGTTCCGTTTCTGTCAATATAAATCCAATAACTAACCCCATACTTACCACAAATAGAGTAGAAATATGCCAAGGAGAGGAGTTTGTACTATCTACGACAAGATATAGTGATGAAGTGAACTATGAATGGTATTCGGGAATTTTTCCTACGGGAGTATTATTATCGGTGACATCTATTCCCGAATATGTTGTTAAACCATCAGAAACAGGGCCATTATTTTATTATGTTATAGCATCAGGGCCTGACTGCAAGTCTAGTCCATCTGCTTTGGTAAGAGTGAATGTCAATCAAAGACCATTAGCACTGGTGAATGAATCATTTATATCACTGTGCGAAGGTGAAACAATAGTATTGGGGACTTCAGTAATAGGTTCGGGATTTCAATATAGATGGACAGGTCCTAATGGATATATGGAAACAGGAAGAAATCCTCGAGTGATACCCAATGCAGCTTTTGCAACCTCTGGAAATTATCAATTGGTCATAGACAATAAAGGTTGTTTGTCAGACACTGCTGTGACTCGGGTTTCGATCTTAGAAAGACCACAACCACCCATCATTGTTGGAAATGATATATTTTGTGAAGGTGCCTTGTTTTCTTTAGTGGCCAGTGGCGTTTCTAATGTAGATTTTTTTGAATGGTATCTCAATGGAAGGCTTTTTACCACAACCCAACAAAATAGTTTAGTAATACCCAATACCATAGAAGCCCTTCAAGGTAATTGGACTGTAAAAGTCATTAAAGGAAGTTGTGAGTCTGCTTTCTCACAAGGCAAAGCAGTGGCTATTGATTTGGCACTTCAAGTGGGAATTTCTTCTCCGGGCGCTATTTGTGCGGGAGACAGTATAACGCTTCAAGCCACATTTGTACCCAACGCTTCATATACATGGCAAGGGCCTACACCCGACATTCCTTCAGTATTTAACCCGCGCATTCTTGCCATGCCAGGAGATTATTCTGTTACTATCACTACTGTGACGGGATGTCAAAATAATGCCAATACAGTAGTATCAGTGATTAGTGTGCCAGAAATTACTGCGTTAAGCGCAGATGTGTCGGATTGTATGGAGGTAGGAGACTCTATACAATTATCCCCATCAGTATTCCCTAATCTTGGTAGCTATACATTTCAGTGGCGAGGACCAGACAATTTTGTTTCAGAAAGTAGAAATCCACTTATTACTCCATTAAAACCACAAAATAATGGGATTTATCAATTGACCGTTTTTAATCAAGGTTGTGCATCTGTTGCTTTTGAAAAAGAAGTAATTTTTACATTAAAACCACAAAAACCATCGATAACTTTTGAAAGCCCTATTTGCCAAGGGGAAGATTTAAAAGTATTTGTTCAAAATGAAGTAAAAGCGGATAATTACAATTGGTCCACTCCAACTCAAGGGCAAAATACTACACTAATAGATACGTTAGAAATACTTCAAGCTTCCAATTTACAAAATGGATTTTATACGTTGGTCATAGAAGAAAACGGCTGTTTTTCTGAGCCGTCAGATTCTTTATTGGTTTTAGTGACGCCTCGACCAGCGCCATTGCCAGTATTTGGCGAAAAAATGATTTGTTATGGGGATACTATTAGGGTTAGTACTCAAAATGTAAATGGAATAAATTATCTATGGCAAGGACCCAATTTCAGCTCTCAAAGTCGTGTTGGGTTTACTATCGCGCCTGCAACAAATCAAAATTCCGGATTATATTCACTATTTGTGGAAAAAGATGGATGTTTGTCTTCACAGTCTTCAGATATATTGATTCAGGTATTGGAAGAAATAAAAGTGCCAAATATCGAAAACAATGTGATCAATCTATGTTATGATGGGTCGTCTGGAGTGGAAATATGCATTGAGCCTGAATCATTAGAAGTAGGTGGTGAATATAGTCTTTGGTTGGACAATCAAATTTTGCAAACAACTAAAAGCGGGTGTCTTTTTTTAACGGATTTGAGCTTGTTAAGAGAAGGGTTTAATACTCTAAAGGTAAGGACACAAATAGGAAATTGTTATTCAGGGTTTTCAAACGATTTATTTTTAACTCTTAATAGGCCACCCGACGTAGAAGCTAAAGCCATGGAAAACGATGTAATTATATGTCCTGACGATGAAGTGAGATTGTTATCCTTAAGCGGACCACCTTTAGTAAGAATTAATTGGATAAGTCCCGATGCTGACATTTCAATTATACCACAGGATGGAAGAAACCCATTTGTTTCTGGACTCAAGCCAGGAGAAAATATAATTTATCTCTCATACAGTGTTTCTGGATGTCCTGATTTCACTATTGATACTGTGAGGATTTTTCAAGAATTTCTACCCGTTGCCAAAGACGACCAATACACGGTAAATTATGGAGAAACAACTGAACTAAAAATTCTAGAGAATGACGTCTTTCCAGAAAATTCTCGAATAACAATTCAACAATTTCCATTGGCGGGAACAGCAATTTTTTTAGATTCTTTAATACAATATACTCCTGATTTAAGAAATATTCAGCCACAAACTATCACCTACAGTATTTGCTCAGACTTTTGTGAAAACTTATGCGATGAAGCCACAGTAAGAATAATTGTGGATGATAATATTGAGTGCAAAACTCCAACAATATTTACACCCAATAGAGATGGGATCAATGATTTTTTTATTATCCCTTGCCTGGAAACAGGTCGTTTTCCACGCAATAAGGTTTCGATTTTTAATGAATGGGGAAGTCAAGTTCATTATGCATCGCCCTATGACAATAATTGGGAAGGCACTTATGGGGGCAACCCATTGCCGGTTGGGACGTATTATTATGTTGTGGAGTTGGAACCAGGAAGGTCACCCATCAATGGATTTTTAATACTACAGAGATAAAAATTTATGATCAAAATAAAAACATATCATTTTTTTATTCTTTTGCTTACATGGGTAAACTGCCACCTTAATGGACAGCAACAACAAATGTACACTCAGTTTATGTACAATAAACTAGCATTGAACCCGGCCTTTGCAGGGAATGAAGAGTATTTGACAGCCACAATGATATACCGTGACCAATGGATTGGTTTTCCAGGAGCTCCTAATGCACAAGTATTTAATATAAACTTGCCTCGATTAGGCCCAAGAATAGGTTTAGGGATAAATTTTGAAAGACAATCTATCGGAATTACTGAAAAAATAACTTATGAAGGCATGTATGCTTATAAGTTTTATTTAGGCAATGGTACACTTTCTATGGGAATCAATGCATCTGGCCGAAATTATACATTGGACTATACAGATTCGAGACTTTTTGCAATTCAAGACATTCGCTTAGACCCATCTATTCCACAAACGCGTGAAAGCCGTCATTTATTCAATGCTGGTTTTGGTGTTTATTTCAATACCAATAACTTTTATGTAGGAGGATCAATACCTAGAATGATAGAGGGAGATTTGGATTTTGACGACAACCAGCTATTTTCGACAGAAGTCCGTCATTTGTTGATAATGACAGGTGGAACATTTATTTTGGATAAAGACTGGAGAATAACACCACAATTTTTGTTCAAGGCAGCAGAAAAAACACCAAGAAGCTTTGACTTTAATACGAGCGCAACATGGAAAGATATTTACACAGCGGGACTTACCTACAGATCGGGAGGAAATCAAAGCGATTGGGGGGAATCCATAGATGTGATTTTCGGATTACAACTGTCAGAAAGAATGTTGTTAGGTTTTGCTTATGATATTACTCTTGCTAAAATCAGAAACTCAAGTTCAGGCAGTATAGAGATGATGTTGAATTATGTTTTTGTGCCCAAGAAAATAAAAACAGTAGTAATAAACCCAAGATATTTTTAATGAAACATAAAGTATTTTATCTTTTAATAGGAATAGTTTTGTTGAGTTCACTGCGCTCTTTGGCTCAGTCTGCTGTTAATTCATCTGCATGGAAAACATTAACGATAAGGAATGAACAACTAGTGAACACTTCTGGTATGGAGTCTTCGCCAGCATTTTTAAATGATAGAATAGGTTTTGTAACAAGCCCTAATATATCAGACAAAAAAGATGGATTGAATGAGCCCTTTTACAATCTTGCATCAGTAAAAGTTGATTTAGACAATTCTTTAGGGACAATGGAAACAATTCATCCTCGCATCAATTCTGATGTGCATGAAGGCCCTATGTGTTATGATGCCCATTCCAATACTTTATTTTTCACAAGGTCACATATAGAAAAACGTATAAAAAAGGGAAAGACTATTGATACAAGTTATTTGAGAATAATGAGCGCTAATCTTAATTTAGCAAAACCCAAAATTGTTCCTATCAACTTGAATGTGGCTAACTACTCTGTGTGCCATCCAACAATATCAAAAGATGGAAAAACTATGATTTTTTCATCAAATCAGCCTTTTGGTAATGGAGGAATGGATTTATATGTTTCAAGTCTCGAAGGAGACACATGGTCCTTGCCCATAAATTTAGGTAAAGAAGTTAATACGCCCCAACATGAATTGTTTCCATATTTGGTGAACGATACTCTATTGCTGTTTTCATCAAATCAGCCTAACGGGATGGGTGGATTAGACATATATGTGTCTGTAAAAAGAAACTATGTTTGGCAAAAACCCGAGGCGTTACTTTCTCCTATTAATTCTCCTTTTGATGACTTAGGAATGATAATGAGACCTAATATGAAGTCTGGGTATTTTGCGAGCAATAGACCCGGAGGAAAAGGTAAAGATGATATTTATAGTTTTCAAAGTTTAGAGCCTTTATTAAGTCCAACAGAGAATAAGAAGTTTATTTCCCAATTGGATTTATTGGATAAGTTAACGTTTGAACCCATTGATAACGCCAAAGTGAGTATATCTCCAATTGACATTGATATCAACGAATTTATTCTATCCTCTTTTAATGTAGATGTGTTATCAGGTCGTGAACCTGGAGAAATATATTTAAAAATTAAACCAGAAAGTACTCATCAGACAACTCTGTTGAATACAAATGATAAGGGTCAAATAAAGTTTGAAGTTTTAAAAAACAAAAAATATCTTATATCAGTAGAGGCAAACAGCTACAAGAGTTTGAATATTTTGTATGACTATGATATAATTGGTCAAGAGTTTAATCTTGTCATGGAGCCCATCGAAACAGATACTTTAGCATTGATAACACAAAATATTGATATTAATAAATCGAACGAAATAGAGATACCTACGAAAAAGGGCTCAGTAATAATTTTTGAAAAAATTTACTATGCCTATAATAGTAGTAAAATCTTAGAAGAGGCTAGTGATGAGTTAGATATATTGGCAAAAGCTATGGAAATGAATCCAGATATGAATATAAGAATTGAATCACACACCGATAGTAGAGGTACAGATACGTATAATTTGCAGTTGTCCATTAAAAGAGCAGAAGCTGTGAGACAATATCTCAACAATAAGGGTATTTTAGAAGACCGAATGACAATAAGGGGATGGGGTGAGTCAAAACCACGAAATCGATGTAAGGACGGTATTAAATGCACAGAGTTGGAGCACAAATTCAATAGAAGAACAGAAATAATTATTGAATAATAATGGCCTAAACCTTAATAAAGAAATCGAAACGACTCAATGATAGCACAAACACCTCAACCACCCTACTTTGCAGTAATATTTACATCAATAAGAAATGAAGAAGATAAGGGTTACTCTGAAATGGCATCAAAAATGGCTGTTTTAGCAGTAAAACAAGAAGGATTTTTGGGAATAGAAAGCGCAAGGCAAGATTTGGGTATCACTGTTTCTTATTGGAAAGATATGCATTCAATAAATCAATGGAAAGAAAACTTAGAGCATCAAATAGCCAAAAACATGGGAAAAAGCGAGTGGTATAAAAGTTATCGAGTACGTATATCAAAAGTGGAAAAAGAGTACTAAAATATAAAGAAATTTGATGTTTTGGAACTACCAAAAACAACAGATTCGCAAACTAATTCAACCTTTGAAAAGATTAATTAAGACAAGTGTTATGAAATTTTATAAATATTTGTATTTTTGTGCTTTGTTTATAGGTCAAACTTTTTAAGAAAACATTTAGGATAAAAAAGTCCTTTTAATTAAACTGAATTAGTATGAAATTTGAGGTGTCATCATCGGAGTTATTAAAGCAATTAAACATTGCCGCAGGTGCAATAAATACCAATCCCGTATTGCCAATAATGGAAGATTTTCTTTTTACAATAAAAGATAATGTACTCACTATTACATCCACTAACTTAGAAACAACAATCAGAACACAGTTGGACGTCAATGCGGATATAGATGGAAGTATAGCCATTACTGCCAAAATGCTACTTGAAACAATAAAAGCACTTCCTGAACAGCCTGTTACAATATCTGTTGATGAAGATAATAATGTAAAAATACTATCGGCTTTTGGTGTATATAAACTTTCAGGGGATAGTCCAGAAGACTTTCCTACACCTCCTTCAGAAGAAGATGTCGAAACATTGGTTTTACCAGCAGCAAGATTACTAAAAGGAATAAACAATACAATTTTTGCAACGTCTAATGATGAATTGAGATTGGCAATGACGGGTGTTTTGTTTCATATAGATTTTACAAAAATTCATTTTGTAGCCACAGATGCCCACAAATTAGTAAAATATACTGTAGGCAATCTGAGTACAGATATATCTCGTTCTCTTATTATACCTAAAAAGAGTTTAAACCTTGTAAAGAATGCACTTTCAGACGAGGGAGATGTTGATATTAGTTTTAATAAGAATAATATCTTTTTTAAATTTGGAAGTACAAAAATCGTTTGTAGGCTCATAGATGGAAAATATCCTGAATATAATGCAGTGATACCTGTTGAAAATCCTTTTGAAGCCACCATCAATAGAAAAGACTTTTTGAGTTCATTGAGACGTATATTGATATACGCCAATAAATCTACAAATCAAGTGATTATAAACCTTACAGAAAAAAGTATGACTATTTCTGCTCAAGACCTTGATTTCTCTAATGAAGCCACCGAACAACTTAATTGTTACTTTACGGGTGAACCCATGACTATAGGTTACAATGCTAAGTTTTTGGGAGAAATGTTGAACACATTACAAGATGATGAAATAAAACTTCAACTTTCTACACCCAATAGAGCAGGCTTGATTGTCCCTATAGAAGATGACCCAGGTGAGACATTGCTCATGCTAGTAATGCCAGTTTTGATGGGTAATTAATTTTTAGTTTTTATGAAGGTGGGTTTGTTTTTTGGGTCATTCAATCCTATTCATATAGGTCATATGATTATAGCTAACCATATGGTAGAATATACAGATATGGATGAAGTTTGGATGATAGTTAGCCCACATAATCCACTTAAAGAAAAGAAGTCTTTGGCCAATGATAATGATAGATTGCATTTGGTGCACCTCGCCATTGGCGAAAACCCAAAAATAAGGCCTTCCAATATTGAGTTTTCTTTACCCAAACCCTCTTATACCATCGATACATTGGTTTATCTACAAGAAAAATACCCTAATCACAATTTTTCCCTTATCATGGGTGGTGATAATATTTCCTCAATTGATAAATGGAAAAATTATGAAATCTTGTTGAAAAATTACGATATTTACGTTTATAACAGACCGGGCTTTGAAGACTCACCATTTATGTCGCATTCACGTGTAAAAGTAGTGCAAAAAGTACCTTTAATGCAAATATCTGCTACTTTCATTAGAGACGCTATCAAATCAGGAAAATCTGTTCAGTATTTAGTGCCTCAAAAAGTATTTGACTATTTGAATGAAACAAGTTTGTATAAATGATTTTTGGCCTTTTTCGTCATGTATAAAATATGCTAACAGACATTTTACAAATCAAATAATCCTAAAGGCCTTTTATTAATATTCCATAAAAACCCTTTCACTTTTATTTGTTCATGGTTCGTTTTTTGCATGGGGAAAACTTTAGATTTGGGTTCGACATAATTCCTTATACTTCTCACACTGTTTTTTTCAAATTCAAAAGATATTTTGCTTGCCTCGGTTTTATTGACCCCAACATAAGCTTTATTATCATCTTTGAGATAATAAATTATTTGGGCATTACCATCGACATTGAGACGTTTCATTCTATTTTCTTCAAAAAAGCCTTCCATAAAACGACCTTGTATTTGATTAAAGAAAAGGTAGTCTTCAGTGCTGAGAATGATAGCATTGTTTTTGACTTTCAGTTGGTTCATTTTACCTTCTTTTATCATCATCTCTATGGTATCTCCTGCTATTTGTGAACTATCTGACCAAACAAAAGGTTGTTCAAAAAAAGTAAAGATTGAGTCTCTATTTGAATAAACCAATGAATCACATATGGCTTGAAAATCAGATTTAAAGAGGCGTACATTTTTTTGACCTATGAAATAATCTAAAGTGTCAATGATGCCCGTATAAATGGTATCTGTAATCAACCCACTTCTTACGGAATCTGTCAAAGTCATCATGGAGGTATCTACTTGAATAGAATCTTTAATTTCATTGACATCTTCTAAATTTATATCAATTTCAGGTAAAGTATCTATTTTTGATTTTGCCAACTGAGCTTTTCTTACGGCTACTAAATCGGGATAGATAATTCTTTCCTTTAAAAGCCTAATTGAGCGCAATGTATCTGCTTTCATAAATAAAGTATCACCGTCTATTTCGCTAGTCAGCAAAGGACGACCTATATCATTGATAGCTAGCATAAGATTTTCAGTTCCATTATAGAGTACATGGTCTGCTATTATTGCTGTTTTGGCCGATGTGTCCCGCCAAATAACGTTACCGTCGGCTTTACCTAATTTTAATGCTTTGTCATAATCCAATGTATCAGCGTCTATGAGATAGGGAGCGTCGCTCACTTGAGACCGACCTTTTACATTAAATTTTTCTGTTTTTTTATTGTAAAATATATCATCTCCCTTTACTTCATTCTTCTTGCTTTTATAATAACCCTCGCCCTGCAAACGGAAGGTTTCATTGGCTTGGTCAAAAAATATGGTATAAGCCAAAGCAGTATCCTTTTCGCTGTAATATGAACTTTTGTTAAGGGTGCTTTTCAGAATAACAACGTCTTTTATTCCATCATACGAAATGGTGTCACCTGTCGCAAAGGTTTGGCCTTCTTGATATTGAGCGTTGCCTATGAAGTCACCTATCTTATTTTCTAAATCGAACCAACCTTGTTCGCTATAGATTTGATTTGTATCTTTTTCAATACGTACCTTGGTGAGAAAATAACTTATATTACTCGCTAAATCATATTGTAAAGAGTCTGTTATTAATAGAAAGTTTTCATCTGTTACTTTAACATTCTCATAAAAATAAGCCATTTGTTCATTGAGAAAGTACTGACCTTTTTTGCTTTTTAATTCTGAGGTTTTATCAACCAATTTACCATTTTCGGTATATGTGGCTATTTTGTTTTTAACATCATAATTCAAAAAGGTAGTATATAGCTTTTTAGTATAGCCATTTTCAAAAACTATCTTCCCATAAATTTTAGCTACAAGAGAGTCGCCATTATAGTGTAAGGAATCTGCAAAAATACGAATAGTGTCGTTTTGGAGCATAACCACATTATCATACATACTTAATATTTGGTTTCGTAAGATAGCTCTATCACAAAACATAAAAGTACCTTCATGATATATTTTTACATTACCATTTAGATATTGAATCATGGGTTCCGTAGCGGCATCAATGATTTGATTGTCCTCTTGATGGAGTGTGATTTTAGTGTTTTGAGCACAAATATGAGCAGGCATCAAAATCAAAATTGATAACCCAATAAACCCGATATATAAAATGATTTTATTCAACACAATAAGTTAAACGAATTGTATGATAGAAATGTTATTTAATAAAATGTCAAAAAAGCCGCAAAGTTACTTTATTCCTCATGAAAAATATCAATTTATAATTTATTTTGTTAGTTGTTAGAATATAATTAAACAATGATGTTATTTTGAGTATTTAATCTATAGATGGAATATAAATAAAGCCTTCAAATCATGCAAAAAATAGTAAAAATAGAAATAATACCGCTTCAGATAGAATTGAGCGAGCCGTTTGTAATATCCAAAGGAGCGTTGACACATGCCAAATTGACTGTCATAAAAATATATAATTCCGACGGGTTGTATGGCATAGGTGAGTGTTGTCCATATAGATCGATACATGGAGAGACACAGGCAGGAACCGTGGCTTTTGCCAAAGATTTGGCAGCAGCACTCATTGGGGCTAACCCTCGAGAAATTCATAAACACGTGGCCCTTATGGACAAAATGATAGTAGGAAACGCCTCTGTCAAATGTGCTTTTGATATGGCGCTTTATGATTTGGTATCTAAGATGGATAATTTGCCGCTTTATCAGTTTTTGCACGGAGATCGCAACAAAAAAATATATACTGACAATACTGTAAGTTTATTGCCGCAGGAAAAAATGGTTGAAAAAGCTGTAAAATTTAAAGAAATGGGATTTCCAGTACTTAAAGTAAAACTGGGTGAACGTGGATACATGAAAGATGTGCAGCGAATGGAAGCTATTAGGAAAGCCATTGGTGACGAATTACCATTGAGAACTGATGCCAATCAAGGTTGGAACTATATAGATGCAAGATGTGCGCTTCATGCTATGAAAGATTTGAATATAGAACATTGTGAAGAGCCCATTCATGCTAGTAATTTGC
>CAZBCV010000008.1:0-4199 GCA_964490495.1 uncultured Aureispira sp.
TATCGGCCTTTTCAGGCAAATTGTATGACAAAAACCACTATGAAGGTTTTGTACCTCCTATTTTTGATACGTTGGACGAAAACGGTTTTTATAAGAAAGGAGAAGCAGAAACCAATATTATCAATAGACAAATTGAGCAGTTAGAAAATAATATTGACTATCTCAACATTGTCAAAAACATTGACTTACTTAAAATTGAGGAAACTCAAGCCATTGAAGAACTAAAAAAAGATATAAAATTAGCTAAAATATTGCGACAAGAAAAACGAAACTCTATTGGTCATGCGCCCCATACCGAGGAATATATCCATGCCATGGAAGAATTAGACAAAGAAAGTATTCACTATCATTATCAACTGAAAAAGCTAAAAAAATCTTACGCATTGGCATTTGATAAATTAGAACAAGAACTTAAAAAACATGAGGATAAAATTCAAGAACTCAAAACCCAACGCCGACAAAAATCTAGTGAATTACAACGTCTTTTATTTGAAAAGTACACATTTCTTAATGCGCAATTAGACACCAAAAATTTATATCATATTTTTAATATTACTGACGATTCTATTCCTCCTTCAGGAGCTGGAGAATGCGCAGCGCCCAAACTTTTGAATTATGCCTATCAAAATGGGTTAAAACCAATAACACTGGCTGAATTTTGGTTTGGTTTTTCTCCCAATTCTGAAATTAGAAAGCATGGACATTTTTATCCTGCTTGTATAAGCAAGTGCAAACCCATATTGGGTCATATGCTTGTGGGATTAGATGTAGAAGACAATCCACTATTGTCCAATCCAGCAGAAGGTAAAGGCTTGCCTATCATCTACCATGATGATGCTATCATAGTGGTCAACAAACCTGAGGAATTTCTTGCCGTACCCGGAAAAACTATCAATGATTCAGTTTATGAAAGGGTAAAATTGATGTTTCCAGAAGCCAAAGGACCTATTGTTATTCATAGATTAGATATGTCCACATCAGGCATCATGATATTGGCAAAAGATAAAGCAGCGCATCAATTTTTACAACGTCAATTTATCACTCGCAAAATTATTAAAAGATATACCGCACTTCTTTCTGGGGTTTTAGAAGGGCCCGATGAAGGCATTATAGACCTGCCTATGCGTGTGGACTTAGATAATAGACCTCGACAATTGGTTTGTTATCAATATGGCAAAGTGGCCAAAACGCAATACAAAGTAATAGCCAGAACCAACAACACAACTCGTATTCATTTCTTTCCCATCACAGGTCGTACACATCAGTTGCGCATACATGCCTCTCATCCATTAGGTTTGAATTTGCCCATTATAGGTGATGACTTGTACGGCATTAAAGGAGATAGACTTCATCTCCATGCAGAATTTATTGAATTTATACATCCTCTGACCCGTGCAAAGATGTCATTTACAGTGGAAGCTGAATTTTGATTCCTTATGTCCTATCCAACAACCTTTTAGTGATGTGCAAAAATTCATTTTCGCTAATCAGACCTACTAATTCATCTCCATTGACCACGGGCAGACATCCAATTTTGTTTTCTCTCATTATTTTCATGGCCTCTCTTATATTGGCATCCTGGCTAATAGTAATGGGCGATTTTATCATGATTTCCTCCACAAGAGTGGTTTTTTTATGGGTTTTGCATCTCATATAGTGGCGCAAAAGTAATCTAGCCGTTACTAAACCCACTAATTTCCCCTTGGTATCCTCCACTGGCGTAAATCTGATAGTGTTCCAATCCATTAGTTCGGCGACGAGATCTACTATATCATTCTTTTGCACCGTATATAAGTCCGTGAGCATAAATTCTGAAACTTTCAGATGTGAAGGTTTATAGAGTTTTAAATCTTCCACAGTGGGTAATTCCCATTCATGTACGGGTTTATTAGTCTGTTGGTTTTCTATCATTGCAGCTGTCAAAACACTCAAAGCTTCGTCATGACTAGTGATGTCCATAAGCTTTGTATAAGATCTCAATAGCCACCTTGCACCTGTGGTATGTTTTTCTGCACGAGCTTGAATGATACCCAAGTACTTATCGATATCCGCTTTATCGACATTTTGTGATTCAAGCCCTCTTCGAGCCACAGGTATCAGTTCAAGGATTAATTCTTCAGCCGATACTTTTCTATCATTGAACCATGTGAATTTACTATCTATTCCAAACTTAGCTGCTTTTCCAAAATTGTCACGGGCATCTACAAAAGACATCAATTCGCGAATGTCTTCTACTTCTTGGCTCAATCCTATCATGGCGCCCAACCAAAAACATGCATTGGCTACTTCATCCACCACTGTTGGACCTGAAGGTAATATTCTATTTTCTATTCTCAAATGGGGTTTTCCATTAGGACTAATTCCATAACAAGGCCTATTCCACCTATACACAGTACTATTGTGCACTTGAAGGGCTCTCAATTTGGGTACTTCTCCTTTTTTGATGGCCTCCAAAGAATCTTCTTCCACATCACTGCTCAACAATACTCTAAAGCGGGCTATGTCTTCTTTATATATTTCCATAATCGAATGATGCAGCCAATCCCTTCCAAAACTCACTCGAGGACTTCTCTCACGCATATGGTCATGAGTGGTTCGCGTATCTAAAGATTGCTGAAAAAGAGCTATTCGTGTTTCATGCCAAAGTCTCTTGCCAAACACGACTGAACTATTGGCAGAAATAGCCATAGTAGGGCCAGCCAAAGCTTGAGCAATATTATACATTTTCACAAAGTCCTTTGGCTCGACTTGCAGATGCACTTGAAAACTTGTGTTACTTGCTTCAAGAAGTGGGGAACTATGCTTGACTAATAATTCATCAATCCCAAATATTCTCAATTCAAAAGATTGGCCTATGAGCTGTTTATTCAAGGATTCCATCAATGCAAAATACCGCTTTTTAGGCGTTAAATTTTCCATTTCCAAATGATATTTGCGCAAAGTGGGCAAAATACCTGTCAATACAATAGAGGCATTCATACCATCAAGTACTTCTTGAATTTTATTGAGTTTTGTTGAGTTTTCCTCTTCCAGTTGACTAAAACAATCTTTTTCAAAAACTCTGGGATCTAAATTGGTTTCTAGATTGAATTTGGCTAACTCGGTTTCTACCCAAGGGTAATGTTCCATCTTGGCCAAAGCTTCCATAGCAATCAAAGCAGGTTTGTAAGAATCATTATCCACCATGACCATCTCTTGTTCTGCGCCAATACGAATGACGTCTTTTTCAAACCAGTCATTTTCTATCATATACTCCAATGCCGTAACATCATTCAACAATGATTTGACAAATTTTTGCATTTGTTTGCTATCATTCACTAAAGAAACTCTTTGTTCACCCATATTTTTTGTTTGAATACTTTTAATGATATATTATTACTCCTTAACAAAAGAGATGCCAAAGTACACATATTTTTTTTCTTTCAAACAAAACAACTAAAAAAATTAAACTAAAACAGAAAAAAACAAGTTTTACGCACTAAATAACCGCTAATATACAATTTTTTTCTTCAATTTTTGTTTTATTTTTATTAATGTTCATGCTTAAATATTTGAAATGTGATCACAAGGTTTAACACATATATTTTTTTATTTTTTATTGTCATTCTATCCCATAGTTGTCGTAATGATGAGCATTGTGGTACTTTTCAGAAATTTGAAAGTAGATTGGAAGGTACATTCACTATTCCTTCTGGATTGAACACATTAGAAACACACTATTTCTTAATTAGAGATGTACCTACCAACTTCCGGAACTTAGCCTTGTCCAATAACCAAAGCATAGACGATATTGAATGTATTGTAGCTTCTCGAGGCCTGATGAGAGCCGTGTTCAATGATTTTAACTATGATTTTATAGAAAGAATACAGGTATATGCAGTCACTAAAACCGAACCTATCCGAAAAAGAGAAATGTATTTCTTAGATTTTGTTCCTTTCAATACAGACAATGTATTGCGAATGTCAAGTAGTACAACAGAATTGAAAGATATTTTATTAGAAAATGAAACCATAGACCTTGAAATAAGACTAGTACTTCGCAACTTTTCACCTGGAACCATAGTCACCAGAATTGAATGTGGATTTGCTGTCTTTTAACGAAAGTCACTCTACTTTTAGCGCATTAGTATTTGATAAAGAGATGGCCACAAAGTGTCAGCATCAACAATATAATACTATTTTTTAGATTAACTTTGTTG
>CAZBCV010000008.1:4299-32618 GCA_964490495.1 uncultured Aureispira sp.
GCCACAAAGTGTCAGCATCAACAATATAATACTATTTTTTAGATTAACTTTGTTGGTAATTAATAAATTTTATTACTTTTGTGTTCATATATCAATTATATCATTAAATAAAGATAAAAATAAAACACATATTTCATGTTTCAACTAAAAAAATATATTGTTTTAATCATAGTTTGTTGTATGGGGAATTGGGTCAATGCCCAAGATGTCCACTATAGCTATTATCAGTTTACACCTGTTGATGTCAATCCCGCAATGTCAGGTGCCTTTAATGGTTCTTATAGACTTAATGGCGTGTATTCACAAAAAGAAATAGCGGCTACTAATGGACATCATTTCTATACCTATAGCTTGTCAGCCGATGCTCCCATCATAAGAGGACTTAGGAAACAAGATTGGATAGGTGTGGGATTCCATGCAGATATTTCACAAACGGGACATATTCCGGAAGAACTAGTAGGCGCTGGAAGAGACAATATTCAGTCCTTAATGTTCTTAAAAGTAGCAGCAGCTTATCATTTAGCGTTGAACAAAAAGCAAACTAGAATCTTTACATTAGGCCTTCAAATGACGAATTCCAACAGAAATATTGCTTTTTTAAACCCTGGTGGAATGACACGAGTAGGAATGATGTTTGCAGGCCCTGATCCCGACTTAAACGCCTTCAATGGCCTCAAAGGACAAGGTGGCGGGGGCGGAGGGGCCAATCAAAGCCAAAACATCAGATACGGCTATAGGGATTTTCGCACCGGACTACTCTACAATGAGCGAGGCAAAAAAACGGACCTTAAATTAGGCGTAGCATTCAATGGTTTGTTTAGACCTTATGTTGGAACCTCAGCGTTGATACCTAGAAGATCTTTTACTAGACCTGATCAAGGTGGTCCGCCCCCTAAAGATTCTGTAGAGACAAGATACTTTGGTTTGAATCTCCATGGCGAGCTAAAGTATAAAATCAACGAAAAGTTCAGCGTTGTGCCTTCTTTCTTTTATTACAGCTTAGGCCCTGCCAATGCTTTTAATGTCAATGCACATGCGTGGTATCAGATAGACCCTGAAAAGGATTTCAAAGCAGGTTTTGGTTTGGGTACAAGAAGTATGCGAGATATATTGTTTTTTTTCGGTGCTGAATTTGGCGACTATCGGGCGGGTATAGCTTACGACATGCCGGTTTCAGACAAAACTATTGCTACAGGATTAGTAGGTGGGTTTGAATTGTGTGTGAGCTATATGGGTAAAATTTACAAAAAACCAAAAGTCAAACCCGTAGTTTTTTGTCCAAGATTGTAATTCATGTTTGAAACTAAAAAAATTAAAATTAATATGACACATTTAAAATATATTTTTCTACTTTGGGTGAGTATGTTTTCTTCATCAATATTGGCACAACCCATCACTACTCAGACCCGAGATATGATGATTCAAACGGGAGTAGAATGTGCTGATAACGGGGATTATGTTAACGCTATAGAATGGTTCAACAACGCTTTTAAGGAACAAAAAGACAATGATCTATTAGTAGCTATTGGGGATATGTATATGTTGCTTCGAGATTACGAAAAAGCAGAAAAATACTATGAACGAGTTCTAAGAAGAGACAAAAGAGATGACTATTTTGATGTAAGACTTGATTATGCGCGCGCACTCAAACAACAAGGCAAGTACAAAGAAGCCATACAAGAATTAACAGCATTTAATTCTGCCACTGAGGACGAAAAACTAAGGGAGGAAGGCAAGTCAGAGCTTAAAGGAATGCTATTGATGGAAAAATATCCAGAAAACATAGAAGTTGCAATAAATTTTGGTGGTGGTATCAATTCAGCTTCGGCAGAAACTTCACCAGCATTTTATGAAGATGGGAATTTATATTATTCAAGCTTAAACACTGACAAACCCATAGTAATTGATGGAGAAGAAGGGGAATATCATGCCAAAATATTGACAGCGCCGCGCGAATCGGGGCAAAAATTTGCAAAAGGTACAGCCCTTGAAGAAGCCATCAACAGAGTAGGTTTTTATAATACTGGAATTTCCTTTTCGGAAGATGGAAAGCGACTGTACTTCACGCGCCAAAAAATGAAAACAAATAAATTGGAGACTTCACAATTGTACATTTCAACAAGAGAGGACAATAGATGGGTACCGCCTTATGCCGTAGAAGATTTTGAAATAGATATTAAAATGGAACACCCTGTTGAAGGCGTATTATTTGGTAGAAAAGTATTATATTTTGTGTCGGACATGCCAGGTGGATATGGTGGAAAAGATATCTATTACTCACCCATAGATGGGGAAAACTTTGGTACACCTGTCAATTTAGGTCCTACTATAAATTCCTCTCGAGACGAAGTTTCTCCTTTTTACAAAGAAGGCGTATTGTATTTTGCTAGCAATGGTCATCCAGGTATGGGAGGACTTGACTTGTTCAAATCCAAATGGGATGGAGCTCAATGGAGCACTCCCGAAAATATGGGATTAAACTATAATACCACTTATGATGATTTATTTTTGAGATTTAATGCTTCAGGCAATGCAGGAGCTTTGGTTTCCAATCGTAAAGATAAAGAAAAAGGAAAATTTAAAAACTTAGAGACATGTTGTGATGATATTTATACACTTCAGATAAGAGATGTCATTATCAACTTAGCCGTCACTATTACAGATGGGGACAATAAACCGTTGGAAGGCGGTACTTTAGACCTATTTGAAGCTGGAAAAATGACTTTGTTGGATACTAAATCTAATCCGGCAGGTAGTGATTTGTCTGTACTATTAGATTCCAATAGAGATTATATTGCTGTAGTAACACGTCCAGGATATAAGCCAGATACTCTTTCATTTAACACCAATGGTATTTTTGACGACTACACATTCAAAAAAGTAGTAAGCCTCAAAACAAAACCAGTAGAAACTCGAACCCTAAAAAGAAATGAGGCTATCGTTCTTCAAAGTATTTATTTCGACTACGATGACGATACTATCTTGCCAGATGCTGAACCCTCGCTCAAATACCTCAAATCTCTTATGATGAAATATGAAGATTTGCGCATAGAACTATCTTCACACACAGATAGTCGAGGAAAAGACGAATACAATAGAAAATTGTCGCAAAGACGTGCAGACTCCACAAAGGCATGGTTAGTAGAAGAAGGTATTGAAGGTGGTAGAATTAAAGCCGTAGGATATGGCGAGACTAAACTGCTCAATAAATGTGGGAATGGTATCAATTGTAGTGAAGAAGAACACCGCCTCAATAGAAGATCAGAGTTCAAAATCATTTCTGGTCCTCAGACGATAGAAATAGAAGTGGAACAGAATTAGAAGGGGTTTGTATAATATCAATTATTTCAAGTCAGCATCAGATGTCATCTTTCATCTCTTTACTTCTATGCTATAACTATAAGTAATAGACTGCTTTTGAGGTACTTTTGGTTTTTGAGGTGTAGTTGTGACAACATTATAGCTTATCTGAAATGCTAAAGGACGAGGTAGCGATTCATTTTCAGGTGTTGACTCATGAATCTCCACTTTAATGGCATGAAAGTGAATTCTGATATTTTTATGGAAGGTCACTTTGACTTTACGAGGATTTTTGGGCACTTCAAATTTTAACATTTTAACCACCCGAGATGCCTCTTCATTGCATGCTTTATCCAGCCCAGAAATAATTTTTGTATCTATCACATTGCCTTTATAGTCAATATCATATTTTAAATATACATCGCCCTCAATCGAATTTTGGCGAGACACCTCCGGATATTTCACATGCTTAGAAATAAAAACCTTTAAGGCGGCATCTCCTCCTTTATAATAGGGCTGCTTTATAAAACTCTCCTCTTTCCTCTCTTTCTTCATAACCGCCAACAATTTTTCTTTAATAAATAATATGCAAAGATAATAAATATTTAAACATTGTGACTTCATGAGTGTTCAGAGCCGAATTTTTAACCCAATATAATAATGATGATGAACAAAGTAAGCGTAGGAGACAGAATACCCGATTTTAATGCGTGGGATGAAAATGGAAATCCCATCAATGCCGATAATCTTTTAGGTCAAAAAGCTATTATTTTTTTCTACCCACAAGACGATACACCGACATGTACAAAGGAAGCGTGTAATCTTAGAGATAACTATACAATGTTTAAAAAAAATGGGTACGAAGTCTATGGAGTAAGTAAAGATAGTATCAAAAAACATCAAAAGTTTATAGAAAAATATGATCTGCCTTATCATCTTTTAGCTGATCCAGAGCTTAGTATGTTGAATGCATTCGGATATCATGGGCCAAAAAAATTTATGGGTAAAGAAGTTATTGGCACTTATCGTACAACTGTCATTACCGATGAAAATGGGATTATTACCCACATTATTGACAATGTCAAAGCTGCTGAGCACTCCTCACAAATCAAAGTAGCCTTAGGTTGGTGATATAGAACTCTTTATTGATTTAACTTTGTATATAAAATATTGTTCTCGAATAGAAATTATCATTCACTAATCAATTTTGTTTAGTGAAGAAATTTTTATTTACTTAATCCCATCAGGCTTGTCATTTATAGTGAGGTAAACCTGATTTGGTGCAAGGAAAAGGCAGGCAAATGAAATCTCTCTTTAGAAAGTGAAAGAATACGTAAAGCTTTAATAACTATAATGCTTATAATTCGGCTTTCTTTTTCTTTTTTAATGTGATTTCTGTGATCTCTGGCCACATGCCCACGCGGCCCGGAAAGCCCAAAAATCCAAATCCTCTATTGATATAAAGATATTTAGTGCCCTCTAGGTAAAGTCCAGCCCAATACTTATACCTCAATTGGGCAGGAGACCATTCAAAATTGGCCCACTTGACGCCAAACTGAAAACCATGTGTGTGTCCACTCAAAGTTAAATCCACATGAAATGGATGGTCCTTTACAATTTTTTCCCAATGAGTAGGATCATGTGACAACAAAATATTTACAGCATCCGACGATAAACCATTTGAAGCTTTGTCTAAATCACCTTCTTTGGGAAACCACTTGCTTTCGCCCCAATTTTCTACGCCTATAAGATTTATTGATTGACCATCTTTTGTTAAAATACGATTTTCATTATTCAGGAGGTCAAAACCCATCAAATCAAAACTTTTATATAGGTCAGCTTTGTAAATATTTGGTGTTTTACTTCTATAAATACCCATATAATCATGATTGCCCAATACTGCGAATTTTCCGTCTTTTGCTTCTATAGCTGAAAAAATGTCAATATAGGGTTTTATTTCATCTTTGTCTGTATTGACCAAATCACCTGTAAAGCATACTATATCGGGACTAAGTGCGTTGATTTTATCTATTCCTAATTTTACTTTTGCTTTAGAATCGAAACTTCCCGCATGAATATCAGAAATCTGGACTATTTTGTACCCATCAAAAGCTTCCGGTAAGTGTGGCAATTCTATCTCAATTTTATGAACTGTATATTGGTATTTTCCTTTCGTAATGCCATACATCATGCTTAAAAATGGAATAACGGCCACTACTAATCCAAACATAGTGACAGAGGCATTACGTGTTGGAAAAAATACCTGACTTGTACCCACATCTATCCATGAACTTTTAATATATTGAAATGCAGCCACAATGAGCCTACCTCCATCATGAATGATAAGGGCACTACCAAAAACAAATTTAAAAACAAAAACAGCAAAAATAAAACCACTCAGAAGATTGGTGTTTTCTGAAATGATGTACTCTCCTTTGTTTCTCACATAAAATATCATGAATACAAGCGCCAAATAACTAAAAATAGTTACAGCTAAATAAATATGCTGACTCAGTTTAGCGCCTTTTAGCAAGGACTTAAATCCATAAAAATTATAAATATCTAAGGCAATAAATACTGAGGCTGTAATAATTAAAAATAATACTCTATCCATGAATTAACTTAATTAATGCTACGAGAATACTATTCACTTCATAATGTTCCTACCCTCAAGTATATTTAACCAACATTTAACACCCAACTCACTGAAAATCATTGTTTGATACAACTCTATTTAAATCCTCCTCAAAGTGGTGTTGTATTTAATAGTCTTCTAAACGTTCGATTTGTGCCCCTAAAGCATTCAAGCGACCATCAATATTTTGATATCCTCTATCAATTTGGTTGATATTAGAAATGATACTTTCACTTTTAGCTGAAAGCGCTGCAATAAGCAATGATACACCTGCACGTATATCCGGCGAACTCATTCTGATACCTTTGAGTTGTGATTTTCGCTCTAGACCTATGATGGTCGCTCTGTGTGGGTCGCAAAGAATGATTTGAGCGCCCATATCTATTAACTTATCCACAAAAAAGAGTCGCGACTCGAACATTTTTTGATGTATCAATATACTACCTCTCGCTTGAATAGCTACTACGAGTAATATACTTAATAGATCAGGAGTAAATCCTGGCCATGGTGCATCATATATCGTCATGATAGACCCATCTATAAAACTCTGAATTTCATAAATATCTTGAGCAGGGATATAAAGGTCATCCCCAATAATATCTATTTGAATACCCATTTTTTCAAAAGTAGGCAATATGATACCTAAGTTAGGTACTGATACATTGCTAATGGTAAGGCTAGATTGTGTCATAGCAGCCATTCCAATAAAGCTACCAATTTCTATCATATCTGGCAACACCGTATGGGTAGTGCCTTGAAGTTTATCGACACCTTCTATAGTGAGAAGATTGGAACCAATACCAGTAATTTTTGCACCCATTCTATTGAGCATCTTACACAATTGTTGTAAATAAGGTTCACAAGCTGCGTTATAAATCTGAGTTGTTCCCTCTGCTAGTGCAGCAGCCATGACTATATTGGCTGTACCTGTCACAGAAATTTCGTCCATGAGAATGTAGGCCCCTTTAAGCACTTCGGCACCTAAATAATATTTTTCATCCTGTTCGTCATAATTAAATGTAGCTCCTAATTTTTGAAAGCCCAAAAAATGTGTATCCAATCTTCTCCTTCCAATTTTGTCGCCACCAGGTTTAGAAAGGTATGCTCTTTTAAAACGTGCTAAAAGTGGGCCTATGAGCATAACAGATCCCCGTATTTTACTGGCATTTTCTTGATAAGCTTCTGATGACAATATATCTGTAGAAACATCATTGGCCTGAAAAGTATAGGATTCTGATGATAGACGCTCTACTTTGACACCCAATATTTTTAGTAATTCTATTTGTTTTCGGATATCCACAATATCAGGTATATTGTGAATGGTAACTTTTTCATCAGTCAGTAAAACTGCACTTACGATTTGTAAGGCTTCGTTTTTTGCACCTTGTGGCTGAATAGTTCCTGATAGTTGAGCGTTTCCTTGTACTCTAAAGGCTTGTTGCGACATGACTTTGCATTTGAATTAAGCCGCAAATATATTACAATTAGTAATAATATAAAATTATTCTTATGTAAAGTTAATATTAATCTATAAAATAAAAATAATGGACTGAAATTAAATAATAAAGCTTTTTAGCTAAATTCCATTTCTCCATCATTTTTTCCAAAGCCTATAGGATTAAACCCAATAGAATTGGACTTAGTAGTTTGATCATCATCAAAATCTTCCCATTCGGTAATATCTTTAAAAAGTAATTCTAAATGCCTAATGATAAATGGTTCTTTGAGCTCATCTGGCCTCAAGATTTCTACTTGCATGGGTGGCTTAGGCTGTCCATAACCTTCTATGTAAGGACTCATGATCATAACCATAATCTTTCCATTGAAGAGTTGTTGATAAATTAATGAACCATTAGACTTTATCATTGTCCGCAGTACGCCTGTATCTTCTATACTCTCAGAAATACCACTACTTGTACGACCCAAATCAAAAGAGACGGATTCCAAATTGACAATATTGTCTCTAATTATTATTTCGGCTTTTTCTAAATCTATAATCTCAACCAATTCTTCGAGTTTTTTTACCAACATGGGTTTAATATGATCGTGCCATGCATTTCTATACTCTATTGTATTTTGTAAAACCTCTTTATATTTATTGATTTTGACTAAAAGTGTTCCTGTCTCCATTTAAATTATCGATTGCTTGTTAATAATAAATCCAAATTTGTGTATTTCATTCCAAATCTTCTACTTAAGTACTCATTGGTGATGCAGCCTTTATAGGCATAACAACCGTGTCTTATACCTTTATGGTCGTATAACAATTGGTCCATCGTATGAGCGCTTCCAATTTTCAAAAGCAGAGGAGTGATGATATTGCTTACTGCAGAGGAAGCGGTTCTACTTACTTTTGAGGCAATATTGGGCACACAATAGTGGATGACGCCATGCTTAATAAAACTAGGTTTGTCCATGGTAGTCATGTGAGATGTTTCTATACAGCCACCTTGGTCTATACTTATATCGATGATTACAGCGCCTTCTTTCATATTGGCTACCATTTCTTCCGAAACTATGATTGGGGTTCTGCCATCTTTAGAATGTATCGCACCGATGACAACATCAGCACTTGTGAGTTGGTAGGCCAAATAGACAGGATTGATACTCGAAGTATGAAGATGTCTTCCTACGGCATTTTGAAGCCTCATCAGCTTGGTCACATCATTGTCAAATACCCTAATCGAAGCGCCAAGTCCCATGGCCACTTTTATAGCAGACTCAGCTACGACGCCTGCACCTAATATTACTATTTTGGCAGGAGGCACACCTGAAATACCTCCCAACAGTAAACCACGACCATTTTCATAATTATTAGTAAGATATTCTGCTGCTGTCAGTACCGCACAACTGCCCGCTATTTCACTCATTACTTTTACGATGGGATAATTTCCGTCTTCGGATTGTAAATATTCCATGGCAAAGGCATTGATTCTTTTGGACCTGATTTTTTCCATGTATTCATCTTGTAGCACTGGTAGTTGTAAGGGTGAAATCAATATCTGATCAGATACCATCAAACCCAATTCCTCTACAGTAGGAGGAGCAATTTTTACCAAAACTTGAGCTTTAAATACCTCTTCTTTACTGTGAGTCACCTCGGCTCCAGCTTCCGAATAATCTAAATCCGTATAATTTGACTTAAGTCCAGCTTCTGATTCCACTATCACCTCGTATCCATAGCCCACGAGTGTCCGTATAGAGTGCGGAACTAAAGCTACCCTGCGTTCACTCAAAATAATTTCTTTGGGAACTCCTATTTTAAGTTTTTTATCTTTATTGCTGACCATCAATGTCTCTACCTCTGTGGCATATTGACCCTCGGTAAAAAAGTCAGAAAAGATGATAGGTGTTTTCTTTTTGCTCATTATAACTTATATATCAAGCGACAAAGCTAATAAATTTTATTCAAATTTGATTTATAAAATCGCTAAACATTATTTTTTAGATTGATTGGGCAAAACTACCTGTTCAAAAAAGGCTCTGTACGCAGTGGTAGAGTATTGGCTTATCATTTTTCTGTAATTGGCCTGACTAATGGGTAAAACATCGAAAGAACGCTCAGTGCCTCCAGAGTATTCATCCAATTCTTTCATTACTTTCTTATAGTAATCAATACATTTTTCTTCATTTTCAAATTTTCTAACGAGTATAACTTGAATATTATTATCAATATTAAGAGTGGCGTCGCCTAATTGGAGCCGTTCAGTTTTAAAATTCTTTTTATTATACTCTGATATGGCAATTTTGAAGTTAACTGTTTCGATTTCTGGCCAATCATATGTCACAATAGCAGCATAATGTAATGTATTGGGATCATGATTATATATTTTATCTACATCTTGAATATTAGCAAAAGCAGCATTATCTCCACCCAAAAATCTAAGGATTTCTTTGGCTTTGAGTTGTTCCTGTGTAGCAGGGTAGCCACTTATAACTTCATTAAGTGCACCTACATAGGCTTCCCTACCCAATGTATTGCCCAAACTCATGGCTCTCAGCAAAGATAATTTGGCATCATAAGTATTGTCACTTACAAGCACTGATGGGGCCTGATCAACGGCACTGACAACTTTTTCGTGCTGCCCTGAATCAAAAAATTGATATACTTTTTTGTAATATTTCTCAGCAGAACTACCTTCTTTTTCCATTTTGGCCAAATAATTTGGATCATTAAGAATCATGGCATATTGTGATTCAGGAAACTTTTTGACCACACGATTTTTATATTCTGCTGCCTTTGCAGACTGCTCCAAATCAAGATAATCTAAGTACAAATAATAATATGATTCAAGTTCATGAGGTGTGGCTCCATATCGTGTATGCATACCTTCAAGTGTTTCGGCAGACTTTTGATAATTGTTGACTTTGTCTCTAAATAATTTTCCTAAAGTAAACATAGAATTCATTATTTTGTCATTGATTTCTTGTTTCTTTATAGGATTTGTAGGCACTTCTCTCATAAATCTTTCATAATCTTCCTGACTTATCAAAGGTTTTTCTTCTTCTATTTTCTTTTTATCATCACCTCCGGCTAAATCTCCTGAAGTAGCTTTCATGCTTCTTCTCCAATTATCTTCTAAACCAATCCTACCCCATTGCTTTTGAAAACCTTCTATTCCTCGTTCCACTGCTTTTTTATCATATGCAAAAAAGTTGCTGTTTTTTGTAAATCCTAATTTTGAACTAATATCTCTAGTCGCCAAATTTCCACTTTTGGCACTCTGCTCCTCTTTGGGTTTGTTATTTATAAGATATTGCATTACTTTTTCTTCTTGCTCTTTGCCAGACAAAGTCGCAAAATACAAAAGAGTATCATTGTATCTTATGGATTCTATATTGGAGGCAATATCTCTGAGGTTGTCCACATATTTCTTTATTGTTGGATATCTAGTATCATCTTTGGCCAAAACCATGAGTGTGGAATCATAATAGTTACGCGCCTCAAGATATTTTTCATTTTTGAACTTAAGTTCCCCTATTTTGAAATAGGATTCAGCTTTTAATTTATTATCATTAAAATTATTAATTGCAGATAGGCTGAAATACTCAATAGCTTTGTTTTCGTTGTTTTGTGACAATTCAATTTCGGCCAAAGTAAAATAAATCTGATCTCTAAAATTGGCATACTTTTCTTTTTCAGCCATTTTTAATAAGTCTTGAGTTATCTTTTCTTTCGTAATTTTACCAGCGGCTATACCAGACTTTGAGATGGATAAATCAGACATAAATTCCATCCTTTGGTCAGTTGCCCATTTTCTAGCTAATGAGAATTTTTCAAAAGCTTTCTCATAATTGTTGTTGAGCTGATATATTTGGCCAGAGATAAAAGCATATCTAGCTCTCAACTGACGATTGTCTTCAATTTCTATAGCTTCTTCAAGCTTTACAAGAGCTTCATCATAGCGTTTTTGCTTAAGGTATAAATTGGCAAATGTAGCCGGAACCTGATTTTTTATTTCCTCAAGGGCACCGCTGGCCCAAACTTTTTCCAAAAGTAATTGAGCAGCAAACCAGTTTTCTCTTTTTATATAAGTCTTGGCCAGCCACAACATGCCTTCGTTAAAGGCTGTTTTGTCCTCCGCTGGCTTTTGGGGTACAGGCGGCACATAGGTTTCCTCTTCTTTCTCTTGTGAGGCATTTTGAGTCACTGGAGGAGTGGTCTTCTTTATTTGACTGGATTCTTCCAGAATTTTTGACGCTTCAGACTGAGTCGCTGTCTTTTTGATGCCTTTCTTTCGATTTTTAGCATCTAACTTCTTTTGTTTTTCTTTAGCTTTTCTAGCTGCTTCTTTGTCCTTAGCTTTTTCTTTAGCTTGTTGTTCTTTATTCTTTTCCTTTTCTTTTTTAACTTCGGCCTTTTCTTTTGTAGCCTTCTTTTTCTCCGCTTGTTTTTCTTTTTTTTCTACTTCTCTTAATTTTTTTGCCCTTTTTCCTGTGGGTTTTTTAGATTTATAATTTCTACCATAAGGGTTTGCTGGATTAAAATCTTCTTGAAAATAGGCCAAAGTTTCCTCAGCAGTCTCGTATTCTTGTTTGAGATATTGGGCTTTTCCCATCATTACATAACAATCATCTACCCAATCTCCTGGTTCATGAAGTTGAGCCACAGTGGTGACTTTCTGTATGATTTTGTCCATGTCTGACTTCACCATTTTGGGGTTGTTCAATGAAACAAAGTCTTCAACTTCCAATATTTTATTGTAATCATCTACATTAGCCGTACGCATCAATATCATACTTTCACGCAATATTTCTTTTGCATTCCAATATCCATTATAGTAGGATGTAGTGTTATGGTAAAATTTTCCCATTTTGGAGGTTTCATTCTTGCGCTTTTTTACAGTACATGAAAAACCTCCAACTATCAAAGCTATGATGACAAAATAAATTTGAAAAAACTTCTTCAAAATATATTAAATTTTATTTTAATATGAAATAAAAGGCACAAAGATAAGCACATATTTTGTTAATTATGTACTAATTCGTCTCAGTGTTAATTTATATTAACTAATTTTGCGCAAAAATATTTCATTTTTTTTAAAAAATATTTTATTTAAATGCCTGAATTGGGTCAAAAAAAGAGAAAATTGTGGGATAGGCTAAAAGATACCTATCGCGTGTTGATTCTTGACGATGAAAATCTTGAAGAAGTGGCATCCTATAATATTTCTTTGCTCAACTTTTATGTCCTGATAAGCGTAGTTGGTTTTTTATTTGCTATTTTAGTTATTTCATCCATAATTTTTACTCCTGTAAAACAATTGATTCCCGGCTATGGTGATATTCGTGGGAATAGAGAATATGTAAAATTGACTAAGAAAATTGATGATTTAGAAAAAGATATTGAAGCTTATGACACTTACATCAATGGCATAAGCAATATGTTATCTTCTGGTTCTGGCAAAGATGATAAATCCAAAACAGCGGAAGTATCTTCTTCACCCACAATCATAGTTAACCAAAGCGAACTTCAAGAAAGCAAAGTGGCTCGTGAATTGGACTTTTTAAAATTTGCCAAACCTATATCTGGAAAAATAGCGGCTAGTTTTCAACCCTCCATTCAACATTATGGAATAGACATTTTAGCAGCTAAAGACACACCTATAAAAGCCATAATGGATGGCGTAGTCATAAGTGCTGAAGCAAGTGTAAATAGTGGAAATTCGGTTTTTATTCAACACAGCAAAAATGTTATTTCTGTGTATAAGCATAACTCGGCCCTTCTTGTTAAAACAGGTGATATTGTTAAAACAGGACAAGCCATAGCTATTATTGGTAATACTGGAGAACATTCCACAGGACCACACTTACATTTCGAAATGTGGTATGACGGAAAATATGTTAATCCTGTAAATTATATTAATTTCTAATTTTATTTATATGCAATTAAATAATATCACTAACGAAAAGGGAGAAAAACTCAGCCCTGTTTTATCCAAAAATGTCAAAAACTATCTGATTGATATTGATGGCACTATTTGTGACGACATACCCAATGAAGAGCCTGAACGTATGGGTACCTGCGAACCCTATCCTGATGCTTTGGATATATGCAATAAATGGTATGAGGAAGGACATATAATTACTTTTTTTACTTCCCGAACAGAAGAACACAGAGAAATAACTGAATACTGGCTCAAAAAGCACGGATTCAAATACCATGGGCTATTGGTAGGCAAACCTAGAGGTGGAAACTATCATTGGATAGACAACCATATGGTCAAAGCCACAAGATTTAAAGGTAAATTTACAGATTTAGTAAAGAAAACCAAACTCATTGAAGTCTTTGAGTCTTAATATGATATCAAAGAAAGACAAAATTTTTGTAACTGGAGCGACAGGTTTTGTAGGTTCATACATCGTCAGAGCTCTACTAGCCCATGAATATGAAAATATTACTTGTTTGGCAAGAAATATTGTGGTTCATCCTTTTCTATCAGACATTCATCATCGTGTTTCATGGATACAGGGAGACATCCTTGATTTACCCCTCATGATGGACATTCTCAAAAATATAGATGTAGTCATTCACGCCGCAGCCGTTGTCACATTCAATACCAAAAACAAGAATCATATCCTTGACACAGCTATATCAGGCACTGCCAATTTAGTAAATGTCTGTCTAGATACTTCATTGAAAAAATTTATTCATATTAGCTCAATTGCTGCCATTGGTAGGAAAAAACCGCATGAAAACATCACTGAAAAGTCTGTCTTTAGTCATTCGGAATATGATACAACTTATGGCCTATCTAAGTTTTTGGCCGAGCAAGAAGTATGGAGAGGACATGCTGAAGGACTTCCAATTACTATATTAAATCCATCTTTTATATTAGGTGCTGGCATTTGGGATAAATCTTCTCTCAAACTATTTAAACGTATTGACCAAAACCCTAATTTTTATCCTTTAGGGACCAACGGAATAGTAGATGTAAGGGATGTTGCACAAGCCACAATATTGGCAATGAACCCCAATATTAATGGCGAACGCTTCATTATAAGTAGTGAAAACTGGACTTATAAAGACATTATTGGAAAAATAGCAGACAAATTAGAGAGGAAAAAGCCGCATTATGGTCTCACTCCTCTTTTAGGTTCTATAGTTTGGAGATTCTATTGGATAAAATCGCTGTTTACAAATGAAACACCAATTGTGACCCGTGAAACTATCAAAAGCATGTCTGTTCATTCTATATATGACAACTCAAAATCAATAAGTCAATTAGGACTCACTTACAGAGATATGGAAGAATCTATAACTGAATGTGCTGATTTATATTTAGAATCTAAAGCAAATGAGGTGAGTTGGGCGAGATTTTAATGATACAAAACTACAAAAAAAGTCCTGAAAGTTTTTTAACTTTGTGCCAAATAGTATAAAAAATGATAAGTGTAGAAACTTTTACTTTTAATGATTTTCAAGAAAACACCTACGTCGCATATGACGAAACACTTGATTGTGTCATTATCGATCCAGGATGTAATTCATTAGAAGAAAGAAATATTTTGAAAAAATTTATTTCAGACCACCAATTGAAGCCTATACATTTATTGAATACACATTGCCATATAGACCATATTTTAGGTAATAAATTCGTTGCAGAAACTTATGGATTAAAATTAACAGCCCATAAAAAAGAAGCCGCAGTCTTGTCGGTAGGAAGACAGACAGCAGCGATGTATCATATACCTTATGACCCATCACCCGAGATTGAAGTATTTTTGGATGAAGGCGATAAGGTTTCATTCGGAAATTCATATTTTGATGTTGTATTTACGCCAGGTCATTCTCCAGCAAGTATTTCATTTATAGCGAAAGAAGACAAAATATGTATTTCTGGTGATGTATTATTTCAAGGAAGCATAGGCAGGACAGACTTGCCAGGTGGCAATTTTGAAACATTAATAAGAGCCATAAAGGCCAAAATTTTTACTCTATCAGACGACACCAATGTGTATCCGGGACACGGCCCATCTACGACCGTAGGTGTCGAAAAGCGGACTAATCCATTTTTTGAATAAGTTAGGAAAAATTAAAAATCTAAGCCAATACTAAGATAGAGTCTTGGCTTTTGCACAATACGTGTCTCAATGCCCCAACCATAATCAAGCTTGACAAAATAGCCAAAAATCTGGGTGCGTACACCTAATCCATAACCCATCACAAGAGGATCTCGAGTATATTCAATTTCCAATTCTATTATACTTGATGAAGAAATAGTGGTAGAGTTGAGAGGATTTTCGGAACCAAAAGGACTAATGCCATGCCACGCCAAACCTAAATCGTAAAAACCTACCAATTGTAAATTCCTAAAAAAAGAAGAACCCCTTCCGTTTCTCAATAAATATTGCATAAAAGGAATTCTCAATTCTGTATTCCCTACCAAAAAGGTGGAACCATTTCGGATATTATTGTTGAACCCACGCAAATGAAAAGCATTCACCTTGTAGGCGAAATTTGCATCTGACGGTACAGGTATATTGTCATTAAAACTTGGGAAAAGGCCGTTTTCCACACCACCCACATAATAAAGCATTTTTTCTGAACCAAAAGATGTAGCACCAGCTCCTCTTAAAGCCAACACCGATTTTTTGAGGAGAGGAATATAATGACGGGCATCAAACCCCAAAATACCCGTGTATCCTTGCGACAAATCCATTGAAAATCCATCTATAAATTGAACTTGAAATCGATTAATGACTTCACTATAAATTTTATATCTTGAACCATGTTTTATGTTTATAGCTGCATCGAATGTATTGTCGAACACATATTCTAGTCGTAAACTCAACCTTTGCTCATTGGCCAATTCAGAATTAAAACTGACTTCTTCGCTACTTTTTTCAAAAACCCTATCATTTCTAAAAGTTGTAGTAGCTCGAATACTTCTATATACATCGAAAGGGTATCTCATTTGATACATACCTAACAAAGCCGTTTTTCTTGACCTTAGTGGCGCAATATTAAAATTTCTTGTTTCATTAAAGTAGGTATTCGACCTCCTGTACAAAGCATATCTTTTGTCTATAAGTTTCCTTTTGTCATCAAAAACAACAAAAAATTCTGAGCCATTGAAAGTGGTAGGAATCCGCATGCCTGCCTCCAAACTCAGGTCCTCAAATAAATCTTTGACTTGACCCTTGAACAAAAATCCCAAAGGCGTGGTCAAAAGTTGTTGTCTATCTCCAGTGTAGGTTTCCAAACCTTCAAAAAGCAAATCATTATCAAGCTTAGTCGTTACATTAGATAATGAAAACTTTTTGTTGGCTGATATAGCGCGACTATTATTAAACTTTTCTACTTGTCTCTTATTGTAAGAAGATGAGCCCAAAACCAAAGAAAATTCTGCCGACTTTGGAGATAATTGGGCCACTTTAATATCCTCAATGTTTGAAGGATCATCAAATTTTGATTGAAATTTATATTCTTCTGGTATTATTGTTTTGTTGATAGGTGGTTTTTTGTCTAGTATAATAGGCAAGGGAATAGTAGTTTTTGACAACCTCAAAGGACTGTAATCGGGGTTTATGACCTTGTCTGTCCATGGAGTACAGAAGACGTGATGCTCTCCATTTTTGTACAAAGTATAACAATAAGTATTCCCATTGAGCGATAAATCATGATGTTGAATATTTCTTGCATGATTTGAAATAAAATTTTCTTCACCATTGCGAGGATTTATCACTAATGAATTGATTATGCCCGACCTATCCGACAAACAAACTATCTCTCCCTCTGAGGTCAGATGTGGATGCCTTTCATTGGAATGTGACGAAGAAGCAAGTTTTATAGCCTTATTCGCACCCATAGCCAAAAAGTAAATATCAAAATTCTCTAATGGCAAAATAGTATCATATTTTAATGTCATTATGGTGTCTATGAGCCTATTGGAAGTAAACAATATTCCGTTCTCTCCATTATAATTTACATATTCTGCGTCCAAATCGTCAAAATAATCATTGGTAATTCTCTGATAATTTCTATTTTTTGAGTTATACAAAAATAAATCTGACCAACCATCAATACTGGCTGAAAAAACATATTCCCATTCGTTGATGTAGCTTATGTTGTATATTCGTTGAAAGTCTGTTGGGATAATTTGTTCTGCTCTGACACCCGTTTCTACATTAAGTTTTACAAGTTTTATCACATCTCTATGTTCATAAACCCATGATACTTCAGGTTTTGTAGGATGCCATGTCAAAAGTGGATAATTAAAATCTGTTTCTTGAAATAAATTTTTATAACCATATTTAAATATTCTTTTTTCTTTACCTGTATTCACGTCCTTGAGCATTATACGATATTTGCCCAACTGATTATGCACATACAATAACTTATCCCCTTTGGGACTTAATTTTAGAAGACTAATAGGAACATGCTTCTTGCTGCCTACTTTTAGTTTTTGATTATGGGTATCAAATTGATATTTCCCCTTTTCGGCTTCGAAATAATTTTTGTAATATATTTGCCATTCCTCAAAAAGTTCATTGATATCCTTATTTAGAATATAGGCAAAACTGTTTTCAATATTTCTACTAATTTTGGTTAAGTATAATAAATTAGGGATACTGGCTTTCCCATAATTTTGAGCTATAAAAAACCAAAAAGAATGTCCTGCAATACGCGGATTATTGGCAGAAAAAAACTTGTATTGTTGATTTTTTGGATTGAGATGCCATAATTCCCTTAATTCGTTTTCTGCATTCAAATTCCATTCAGCCGCACCGTAAGAAATTATTCCTTCTTTATACCATTCTGGAATATTCATAAGCAATGCATTTTGTAAAATTTCCTGCAGATTACTTCCAAAAATCATATTATCAAAATAAACTCTTGCTATACCTTCTTTTATTTTTGCTTGAAGATTTTGATGATTACCATCAAAATAAACAAACATTTTATTGCCTACAATTTTAGTTTCACCGGTTCTATTGATGAAAACCTCCTCTGTTCCTATGTTGCTTTGTTTGAGGTCGGATATATCGACATATACCAATATTTCAATTTTGTCATTGATGCGATGTTCCATAACTTTTTGAATATCATCATGGTATTTTTCGGCTATTTGTAAGGTAGGAATAGCGACTAATTTAGCTTTTCCGTACCAATAGGTCACAAAATTTTCAGATTCATATTGCCACCAGTTTTTGAAATCATCGTGATATTGTATTCTGTTTTTTCCAAATTCGGTATTAATACTTTGACCTTTTGACTGCAGAATACAGCCAAAAACCAATAGAAGCCAAAGAAAATTAACCCATTTTTTCATTTCAGATATTTATTGGCACACACACTCTTTCATACATCCATACAAAAAGAACAATAGATATGTAATAAAAGTTTTTTGAGTAGGTTTTTTAAGGTAAAAATGAAAAGCGGGTTGGATGATTATGGTCGTAAAAGCCCATTCTTCCTTTTTAAATTGATGATAATTACTCCATTTCGTGCAGCATTTCCGTAAAGTTCTGTAGCCTCTGTGCCTTTGAGAACAACGATTTGTTGAATATCATCAGGATTTATCTCTTTAATAGGACTAACCAAATTGGGCTGTGGTAGATTTTTGTTTAAATCTGTACTGTCCCACACTTTACCGTCGAGTACAATAAGTGGAGCGTTTTTATTTTCTTTAGAACATAAATTAATATTTGTATCCATTTGTTGACAAAATGAATAATTGAAATAAAACAAACTAAAAAGAATTATTAGGGAAAATTTGAGTTGCATAAAAGAAAAAATGATAAAAAATGGAAGCCGAAGTTAGATATCGGCTTCCATTTATTATAAAAAGTATTATTCGGTGATAGATATTGAAGACCCACCTCCTGTAATTGTCATACCTCTCCGTCTTGAAGCGAGGCCATTGGCTGTGATAGCATCCACTTGAATTTGGAAAGTTTTACCTGGATCATTAGGAACAGGATACATTACTTTGACTACATGCAACCTTTCTTCTTGAACAAAATTAGGGACAAATGGGGCTGTGATACTCTCTGCAAAAGCACCTGTTGTACCGAACCTTTGAAAGAATTTGAACTCTTTGATATCTGTATTATTTGCATTACATCTGATAGTTAATTCTATCATATCTCCAGCTTTAGCTCTATTCGCAGGTACTAATAATTGTGAAACGATGGCAATATCTCCAACTATTGTGAAGTTATCATCGTTAGGATCTACTTCTTTATAACAACTTGTCAAAAACATAGCTGAAATAAACATTACTAAAATTATATTTATAAACTTCATAATATGATTATTTATTTAATGATTATTTAAAAATCCACATGACTTCTGTCAATTCTTTAAAATTACTACCAGCTACTTGACTATTTCTTGACAATTCGGTAGCAGGGTAAAATCCCCTTTGAATCCACTGCCCGTTCAAATCAATATTGTGATTTTGTGGTAAACTAAGTGTTGAAATAATGTCATTGTACTGATATCTGCGCAAGTCATTCCATACTTCCGGCATTAAAAAAGTAGCTTTATACTTTTCTGTCATGACATGGCTTATAGTCAAGTTTGTTAGACCTACATCTATGGTTGGATTCGAAAGATAAGTATCAATATCAGCTGCGCCTACTCCCAATTTAGTCATATGAGCTCTAATTCCTGCTAAGTAAGCATCATAAGCTTGCTGATTGGCAGTGCCGTTGTTTTGGCGCATCTGAGCCTCAGCTTCAATAAATTTTAATTCAGCATATGTCATCATTTGCATAGGTGCTAAAATATCATGATACCAACCAAAAAATGAGTTTCCATTATTATACCTTGTATTGCCTCCCCCTCCAGTTCCTGGAATATTGCCTCTATATACTGTATCAGTTGTAGAAGTTCTCCAAGCTATTATTGGAGCCCTTGGGTCAATAGCCCTCCCGTCTGTACCATTCATTAAATTTAATAGTGTACTACTAAAAGTAGTGGATAAGTTACCAGTATTATTGGCTAATGCTACGCTATACCATGGACTTAAATTTCTTTCTGTATAAATTAAAGATAAATCGTCCGAGTTGGCACTAAAACCGGAAGCTACACTAGCTATTACATCGCTAAATGACACATTTTTTGTTGATAAATGCAGTCCATAGCGAGCTTTTAAAGAATGAGCGGCCTTAAGCCATTTAGTTATGTCTCCTTTATAAATCAAATCATCTGATCCCGGTTTGAATAAAGATTCCAATTGACCCAATTCGTTTATAGCTTCATTAAGCAATCTCATGATATCAGTATAAATAGCCTCTTGACTATCATACTTTGGATTAAGATTTGACAAATTGTTATCTGCCTCTGAAAAAGGAACATTTTCCCAAATAGATGTGGCCAATCCTAAATTGTAAGCTAATAAAATTTTAGCTATTCCACTATAATGTGGAGACTTTATTATACCTACCTCGTCTTTTGATCTTTTAATCATTTCATTGATATTAGGAATTGTGTTGAGATACATATTGCTCCACACACTTGAAAATGAATTTTCACTTTGAACTTCAGTTCCTTCGACAACTACACCTCCTATTTGTTGTGAATATTGGCAAGCAACTAGTGAAGCGCTATAAGTCACCTGCGAACAGTAAAACATCACTGTAGGTGCTAGAGTATTTAAACTTGCGTCATTTGTTCGGTTAGGATCTACATTGACATCTCCGCCAATGTAACTTTCACACCCTGTAAAAAGCCCCATAAAAATGACCCACAGGCTTATTTTATATATTAAATTTTTCATTATTTTCTATATTTCGTTATTTATTAAAATTAAAATCCGACACTTACATTAAAGTTAAAACTTCTTACATTAGGCGCATTTCTTCCCGTGAAACCTATAAGATTAGAGCCAGAACCAAAAGACAAACCTTCAGGGTCGTAACCTCTAAATGGTGTACTCAAGAAGAGGTTGTGCCCTGTAATTCCAATTCTTATATTTTGAACCTTTTTACCAATGAGACTTTTTGGTAAATCATAAGATAAATTGGCATTTCTTATTCTAAACCAAGAAGCATCTTGCAAATTATAAGAATAATGTCTATTAATTCTAAATAATCTGTAAACATCTTGATCCATAATAACTTCTTGAGTATTTTGTGTGCCATCCGCTGTTACACCATCCCATACTACTCTTACATTTCTTGTCCCTGTAAAGCCAATCGTTCCGTTTCTAATACCATTCATTTCACCCAAATCAAATACACTTCCACCTTTTCTCATTTCCAAAAGAACATTGAGTGTAAATCCTTTGTAATGTAAAGTATTGTTTAGGCCACCTGTCCAATCTGGCAAGGCACTACCTACTCTTACTGCCTGTGTGGCATCTATAATAGGAAGACCATCCGTGCCAATAAGAGTTCTACCACTATCATCACGTTGCCAATCATATCCATATAAATCCCCGACAGCACCACCTTCTACTACTCTCAAAATTCCTCTATTAGCATTGGCAGAAACATAAGTAATTTCTTGAAGGTCATCAGGTAGAGATTCTACTTTTCCTCTAATACGAGTCCAGTTAAGATCCATATTCCATTTTAGAGGTCCTGACTTTAGAACTTTCAATCCTAAGAGTACTTCAACGCCATTATTGGATATTGTACCTGCATTAGTTATGTATGAAGAATATCCTGTGGCATTACTCACCCCTACACCAACGATTTGATTTCTACTTTCTCTTTGGAAATAATTGGCTTCAAGAGAGATTCTATTTTTTAATAAACTAGCCTCAATACCTATTTCATATTCAGAGGTAATTTCAGGAAGTAAGTTAGGGTCACCTATAACATTATCTCTTGTAAACCCACCAGTACTTCCAAAAGGAAATCCTGGAGTCCTTGAGAAATAATTTCCTATACTGTATGGATTAGCATCTTTTCCTACTTGTGCCCATGATGCTCTCAATTTAGCATAATTAAGAAAATCTGTTTCTTCCAAAATAGAATTTGTGAGTATATAAGATACACTGGTAGAAGGATAAAAGAAAGATCTGTTTTGCTCAGGTAATGTTGAAGACCAATCATTACGTCCTGTTACATTAAAATATAAATAGTTGCTTACATCCAATCTGGCATCAGCAAATACACCTACTATTCTTTGAAGGCTATTAGATTTAAAAACAAAATAATTCGTTGTGTTTTGAATGTTCAAAAAACCAGGTGCTACAAAACCTTCACCACGAGCGCCTAAATTTCCTGCAGATATATCTGTAATTGTATTTCCTGCTGTTACAGTGAGTTTTAAGTTATCAGACAATTGTTGTTCACCTGTTAAAAATAAATTTGAGTTAATTTCTTTGAAATTAATAGATTGTTCAGTAACAAATCCTCCTACTTGAGACCCTAAATCTATATTGTTTGGAACTACCCTAATTCTCCCATCATTGTAATAGTCCGCTGTTATTTGGTATTTGGCAGACAACCAAGAATTAAACTTATAATTCAAGTTGATGTCTCCAAAAATTCTATTAACATCTGACGTTTGAGGACTCACTTCAGCAACATATCTCGGATTATCTATTATACCCCTTGTAGGGTTGATGGGTGTACCATCTTCGTTTATATAATCGTTGACGTCATAAGAAGGCATCCAAAATGACAATGAACTGAATATAGATTTATCTCCACTGGCGGGTTGTGTCATCTTTGAATTGGCATAATTAATTTGAGTGCCTATTGTTAGTTTTTTATTGACCTGATGATTAGCCGATAATCGCGCTGTTAACCTATTAAAGTCACTATTGGGCACAATACCCTCATTATTGAAATAAGAAAAAGATGATTGAAAATTAGTTTTTTCTGAACCTCCTGAAAATGAAAGGGCATGGTTTACAGATTGACCTGTTCTAAAAAACTCTTTAAAATGGTTATAAAACTTATCTTCGGAAGTAGCTTGAGGTCCAAACTGCCAAAAAACAGTGGATGGAGCTCTTGTGATTGCCCCTGTAAATCCTTCAATGTAATCCGTTTGTATTTCTGGATATTTGGCTACTTCTTGAATGCCATATGAAAAGTCGTACTGCACTCTAGAAGAACCTGCTTGACCTTTTTTGGTTGTTATGATAACTGCACCATTTGCGGCTCTCTGACCGTATAAAGCTGTTGCTGCAGCACCTTTTAAAATATTCATAGACTCTATATCATTCATATTCACATCTGCCAATCTATTGGAATTCATAAACTGCTCACCACTATTGAGTGCATTAGAACCAGCCGATGGTAATACATTTCCAACATTGGTAGCATTGCTTATGATAATACCATCTACAACAATGAGCGGCTCATTATTATTACTACCACTTAAGGAGTTGATACCTCTTATATTAATTCTAGCCCCTGCACCGGGTGCTCCACTCGAACTATTAATTGTGACGCCAGCTACTTTTCCCTGCATGGCATTGATAACATTGACTTGGGATGATTGCATCAAATCATCGCCACTTAATTTTTGAGAACCATAGCCTAAAACTTTCTTGTCTTTGGCTACACCAAACGCTGTCACTACTGCTTCATTAAGCATTGTTCCAGCATTGAGTGCTACATTGATCATAGTTTGACCATTGACGGGCACTCTTTTGTTTTCGAAACCTACATAGCTAAACTCTATGCTTGCACTTGAACTTACATTGTCAAGGGTATAATTACCCTCAAAATCTGTGATCGTGCCATTATTAGTACCCACTATAGATACATTGACACCAATTAGCGGCTCATCATCCCCGAAGGATATGACCTTTCCTTTGACTGTTATGTTTTGAGCTGATAAGCCTAAACTTATCATCATAAAAACAAACAGGAGTGAAAACTGCTTCATTTTGTTAAGGTTTTAGTTAATAAATTATTTAAAATTCAACGCCAAAATTATAACAATTTCTTAACATACCAAATAAATTTGCAAATATTTTCTTTTTTTTATTTCAAAAGTTGTCATCAAATAGGCTCATTACTCCATCAATTCGGCCAGTTCTAACCACATCAGTTCTTTTTCTTCAAGAGATTCGTTGACGGACTCTAATTCTTTTGTGAGTTTCACAAGTTGAGCTGTGTCGTCTATTGGATTTAAAAACATAGCTGTAATTTCTTCTTTTCGGGTTTCTAATTTTTTTATATCTCGCTCAAGTTTTGAGAATTCTTTTCGTTGTTCATAAGTGGCCTTGTTTGCTTTTTCTTCAGGTATCTGTTCTGTTTTTTCTTCTACTTTTTTGGGTTCTACCAAAGATTTATTGAGTCTAAACTCTGAATAGCTACCATTAAAGTCCTGAATTATACCATTGCCTTCCAATACAAAAATATGATCGACGAGCTTGTCCATGAAGTATCTATCGTGGGTCACAATGATAAGACAACCTGGAAAATCCATTAAATAATCTTCTAAGACATTGAGTGTCATGATATCAAGATCATTGGTAGGTTCGTCCAGAATCAAAAAATTAGGGTTTTTTACTAATACCGTCAATAAAAATAGCCTTCTCTTTTCACCTCCACTCAGTTGGGAAACTTTGACTCTTTGCTGTGAACGTGGAAAAAGAAATTTTTCTAAAAGTGACTCTGCCGTCAATTTTAGTCCCTTAGCCATCGGAATATAATCCGCAATATCTCTGATTACGTCAATCACCATCTTATCATCAGAAACTGAAATACCCTCTTGTGTATAATATCCAAAAACTGTAGTATCTCCCACAACTACTTTTCCTTGATCAGGTGCCATTTGTTGTGTCAAAACTCTCAAAAATGTGGATTTACCTGTTCCATTGGGTCCAACTATTCCCACACGTTCACCTTTTTTGAATTTGTATGAAAAATTTTCTATCACTTTATTATCGCCAAAACTCTTTACAATAGAATGTGCTTCAAGAATTTTTGAACCCAATCTCGCCGGTTCTATCAAGATCCGCATACTGTCATCTTCTGATTTTTGTTGAGCTTTTTCTTTGATTTCATAAAAATCATCGATTCTAGATTTAGCCTTCGTGGTCCGGGCTTGCGGTTGTCTGCGCATCCATTCCAATTCTTTTGAATAGAGTTTTTTTGTTTTTTCAAGATTGATAGCATCATTAATTTTTCGCAATTCACGTTTTTCGAGATATTGGCTATAATTTCCGCGATAAATATGGATTTGACCATTATCTAATTCTATGATTTCATTACAGACATTGTCCAAAAAATATCTGTCGTGAGTTACCATAAAAAGAGTAATTTGCCCAATCTTAAGATAATTTTCCAGCCACTCTATCATATCTATATCTAAATGGTTGGTAGGCTCATCAAGTATTAAAAAATCTGGCTCTTCAATCAATATTTTGGCCAAAGCTAATCTTTTTTGCTGCCCTCCAGACATCGTTTTGATAGATTGTTGGAGGTCTTTAATTTTTAATTTATTGAGTATCTCATGAATTTTGGCCTCCAAATCCCATGCTTTGAGGTCGTCTAGCTGAGTCATACATTTTTGAGCTAAAGCATCATTGCCACTCTGAAGGGCCAATTCGTAATTTCTAATGGCTTTGAGCGCTGGATTTTGTGAATCAAAAATCGCCTCTAATGCATTGTCATTAGGATTAAAATCAGGGTTTTGCTTCAATACCACTGTACGAATGTCTTTATTGATAACAATATTGGCATTCTCCCCATCCGAACCTTCTTCGCCAGATATGATTTTGAGTAATGTGGTTTTTCCACTTCCATTTTTAGCCACTAAAGCTATTTTATCTCCTTTACTTATGGATAAATTGATGCTTTTGAATAAAATCTTGTCCCCATAAGCCCTAGAAACATTCTCCAATAATAGATACTGCATTATGCCATTTATATTTAGTCAACGCAAAAGTAAGAAAGAGAATTGAAACATCTCTATAAATATATTTTTTTATTTTTTTTTAAAAATACTTTTGCAGTCTCAAAAAAAGAATTACTTTTGCGTCGCTTTTACAAAAAGGTACCTTAGCTCAGTTGGTAGAGCAACGGACTGAAAATCCGTGTGTCCCCAGTTCAAATCTGGGAGGTACCACAAAAAAAGGCCAGATTTCTATGATTTCTGGCCTTTTTTGTTTTCTATCCCAAAGCATTTCTTATCCTCTTTGTCCTCCGGTATTCAATGAACCTTGTACATCATTACCTTGCTTTACATCGGTGTTTTTGACCTTAGACTTTCTCTCTTTGAAATCCACATTTCCAAATTTGTATCTAAAATTGATACCTATTGAACGGAAAGGTATGCCAAAAGAAGTCTCCTGTACAAAATTATCATTACGAACAAGACTATTAAAAAACTTGTCAGCATGGAAAGGTTCTATCAAGGTCAAACCCAAACTAAATTTTTTAAATTCTCGTCTTATTCCCATACCATAAATAGTAAAAGCGGGATTGTCTCCTTGAATAGTTCTCACTGGTGAACGGAAAAACCCAAAAAAATCAGCCTTAAATTTATCTGATATTTTTACTTCGCCATTTGCAAAAATATTGTACTCATAGCTTTGTCTCTCCGTTGGAACTCCTGCCACGATACCTTTGGCGTCATAGGTACTAAAATTTCCGCCCGTGCGCAATGTCACTATACTGATAGACTTAGATATAAAAGTATTGAAACCAAAAGAGTTGTTCGTACCTATATTGGCAAATGAATTTTTGGAAAAGCCTGTGTTTTCATCTTGAAGCAAAACTTGCTCTATAATATCTTGACTATACCGGTAAAAAACCGAAGAGAAAGTAGTAAAACCTTTGTAATTGAAATTGTAGCTCACCTCTGTTTGATGTACCAATTCGGGTGCCAAAAAAGGATTCCCTACAGTTCTATTCACAAAATCAGCATTATTATTGAAAGGATTGATATTTTGAAGACTTGGTCTCTGAATTCTTTGAGTATAAGAGGCTTTGAGCGTTCTAAATCCCGACAAAGTCCTACTTATAGTTATGTTAGGTAAGAAATTTTCGTAACCTAAACCACTAAAATTGAGGTCTGTGGCTTTGTCGAAAGCACCTCCTATCTCTGTCTTTTCGTAACGCAACCCTGCGATGACATTATACTTTTTGGCCAAAGTAAAATTAAGTGAAGTATAACCAGAATATACGTCTTGGTCGTAATTGAATTTTTCTATGAGTGGCTCATATCCTTGTCCAAACTTCAATTCATCTGTGTTGTAGTCACTGATAATATCCCTAATCACAGCTTTGGCCCCTGTTTCTAACTTGATACCTTTGCCGAAAGGATGTACATAATCTACCTGTACTGTTGTCTCGTGATTGACTCCTTCATTCAACACCTTTGTATTCCTATTTAAAAATTCAATGATGTGACTTTCTTGAATACGGAAGTCCTGATTGTTGTTTTGTCTGGAATATTGCAGCCCGAAAGACAATTCTTGTCCCTCTCTTTTTTCAAATTTTTTGGTATAATCCGTATTCCAATCGTATCCGCCAAAAAAATTATCCCCTTCGTTGGTTCGAGTAAATTCATCATAGAAAGCATTGGTCATGTCATCAATCAAACCGTCCAATTGGCCATCGACATTGAAGCCAAAACCTCTAAAATTGAGAGAAGAATTGATACTATTGTAACCATTAAAATCATAAAAAGCACTCAAAGACCCATTCCCTCCTAATCTTGAAGTGGTTTGTTTGCCCTTTTGACTGATGATGCTATTGGTATTGAAATCTTCGCGAAAAAAAGAGGTTTTTCCATCTACTGGCACAGAATAAAAAATGGCTCCACTAGAACTGAGCCCAAAACGCCCTTTACCCGCATTGAGATTGGCAAACATACTATTTTGAAGATTGCCAATGGAAGTATTGATACTAGCGGCTACTCCTTCAATATTTTGTTTTTTAGTGATGATATTAATGATTCCGGCACTTCCTTCAGCATCGTATTTGGCAGAAGGTGAAGTGATGACTTCTACTTTTT
>CAZBCV010000009.1:0-7193 GCA_964490495.1 uncultured Aureispira sp.
TTCAAAAAAACATAAAATACCCACGATTTGCTAGAGAAGAAGGTATAGAGGGGACGGCTGTTGCTCAATTTGTTATTAACTTAGAAGGTAAGGTAACTGAAGTAGAAATTTTATCTGGAGTGTGTCAAGATATTAGGGATGAATGTTACAGGATTTTATCTATTTTACCCGACTTTTCGCCAGGTATTCAAAATGGAAAACCTGTCAATGTTCTTTTCACCCTTCCTATTAAATTTAGGTTAGATTAAAAAACCAAATAGGCTTTAACCACTACCCTTTGAGTTTGTTAGCGCAATGAGCATATAAGTCATCAATTGAAATGAAAGTCTTTGCTTTTTTGTCTCTGATCCATTTCATGTAATGTTCATTTTTTTTGTTTTCCTTAGCGAAATTAGAAATTTTATCGTAATCTTCGTTAAGATTAGCACGATGTGGTTTTGTAGTACTATTAAGTTGAACTAGTCGATATGCTTTTTGCCCATCTGGCATTTTTATTTCCATAGGCTTAGATATTTCACCTACTTTTAGATCAATGACCACAAAATATGTATCAGGATCAAGATCGTTGGCAGAGAAAAATGTATTATTGGTATTGGGGTTTTTCACTCTTCCATTGTTGCTATAGGACGGAAGTTGTGGAAGTGAATGTTTTTTAACGGCTTGTATAAATGTGAGGGAATCACTAGCTACAAGTGTTCTTACAGAATCTAAAGTGGTTTTAGTTAAATTTAAGTCTGTCGCAGTTATTTCTGGCTTTATAAGTACATGTCTTGCCCGCACTGAATTACCTCTTCTTTCAAGAAGTTGAATAAAGTGAAACCCAAATTCAGTTTCAATGATATCTGATATTTCATTTTTGGCCAATGAAAATACTGTGGCTTCAAACTCTTCAACAAAAACACCACGACGAGCGAAGCCCAAGTCACCACCTTTAACGGCTGACCCTGGGTCTTGAGAATATTTGGCTGCAATTTCATCAAACTTTTCTTGACCAGAAACAACTTTTTCGTACAATTCTGTAATTTTATCCAAAGCTTTTTGTCTTTCTGTCTCATTGACTTTGGGTACCATTATTATTTCTGATATCTCCATCTCTGACTTGAAGTAAGGCAATGAGTCACGAGGAATACTGTTGTAAAATATTTCTACTTCTTTAGGTGTGATATCTATGTCAGCCAGTAATTCATACTGCATTTTTTCGGCCAATAACTTATGTCTTTGATCATCTCTATAGCGGTTTTTCATTTCTTCTATAGAAGCCCCATAATAATCTTCAAAAAATGCTTCATCACCATTCATTTGGCGCAACACAGATTCAAATCTGAAATCCAATTGAAGCTCAACTTCTTCATCAGATACTTCAACACTATCTATTTTGGCATGATATATCACTAGCTTTTGCTCTATCATACTTTCTAGAAGGGCACATTTCATATCTTCTGACACGCTCGGGTCTTTAGACTTGTAATAAGAAAACTCCTCTTCAATTTCAGATAGTAATATTTGTTCGCTCCCTACTCTAGCTATAACTTTATCTATCAACAAATCTTGGGCATAACCTTGAACAAAAATAAGGACAAAAACCCATATCGAAACTTGTATTTTGAACTTCATATTACTTTATTTATTATTGTGTTTGAAGATAATTAATTATTAAATACTTCAAATTTTTTCTCTGAAATACCTTTTAGATACAATTGTTGCCTATATTCATTCAACAAATTATTTTTACGCTCGCTTAAAATCGATTTATTGAGCTTGGATTCAATGTAGTAGAACGGTGGAATAGAGTTTTCGTCATGATATTCTATCATTTTAACAAAATATTGATAATTATTGTCAGAAAAAGAAATGACCTTTTTGGTATTTTCTAACTTTTTACCCATATCCACAGGCATCCATGACAGTAAATCCTCTTTAACTAAATACCTAGAAGTATCTATTTGGTATTTTATTGCTTCACTACCTAATATAGACTCTAACAACTCGTAACTATTCTCTTCAAAAGCCTTTTTGATTGAAGATAAATTTTTATTTTTTTTATTAAATTTTCCTGCAACACACTTAAAAATAGGGTGAGATAATTTATAGTTATTTTTATTCATTTCATAATATTCCTGCTTTTCTTCTGCTTCAATGATGGTGTCTAATTTTTCTTTAATTAATTTATTTTCAAAATTATATACCAATAATGAAGATCGATAATCGTCCACCAGTTTATTGATGTTGATATCTGCGGCTACTTGTTTTTCAGCTTCCAGTATCATTAAGCCCTCTCGTATCCAATTTTGCAAAAAACCATTAACTATTGTAGTACTATCAACAGGTGATGTACCTTCAGAAATCAATTCGCTGACTTGACTTTTGTAAAGGGTTTTACTACCTACTTTTGCCAATATCACATCGGTTTTATCTACAAGGTCGCTCTTTGGATTAGCACAACTGCCTAACCCTAAAAAAAATAAAAGAATAACATTAATTAATAATGGGTGATACATTTTTATGTATGTATTATCGTTTGACTAAGCTATTGAAAACGTCCTTGTTCATTTTTACTGGAAATTCTTTGGTCAATTCATCTAGCCATTGTTTTTCCAAATATTCTTGATAATCTGCCACAATAAATCCTCTCGCTTCCGACAGTGTCTTTGGTCTTTCTGGCGTAATTCTAAAAAGCTGATTAAAACGCCACATTTGGTCTCCGACTGACTCTAATGAAGATGCACTTCCTGTTTTTGTACCTATGCTTTTCATGTTTTCGTCCGAAGTCGATATTTCTTTTTCTGAAAACGTGACAACAGTACTTTTTTTATTAAATTTAGACATCAATTTTATAATGTCAGTCTTTGAGGAGGCTTTGTAAATCTTTTCAGCAGTTTTTTGATTGACTCCGCTGATATTTATTTCGCGAACTGTGGCCATTTCAGCGCGCATATAATTCATCTTTTTGTCTGCGTAGAACTCTTGAAGACCAATAGTATCTTGGTTGGCCCTATCCCAAACATTTATTTTGGTAGCTTCAAATAGTAAAATACCTTCCTCGTATTCGCGCATCAAGTTTTTGAAGTCATCATATTTGTTTTCCAATTGAGACTCTTCATATTCCATAGCCTTCTCTTTCACAAAGTCAATATACAATTCTTGAGATACTTCAGCCAAATCTTTATTCTTATCGTATTGTAGTCTCAATTTTGTATTTTTTCTACAATAATCAGCAAAATCTTTGACGCTGTAGCTTTTACCACCTAAAGTCATTAAAGTATTGTTGGACATAGCTGATCCTGGCGCCCATTTATACGTATAAAATTCTTCATCGAGCAAAGACGCAAATTTTTTGAGTTCTTCAGTATTTTCCGAAAATTTTGCAGAAGTTTTTATATCCTCAACTAATTTTGTTTTTGCTACATCAAATCTTTGGTCTTTATTGATCAATGACTTCATTCTTCTGACAAATACATCATAAGTATCTGTCTGAACCTTTTCATTGAACATTATGATGTGCCAACCTGCTTTTGTCAATACTGGTTTTGAATATTTATTGATTTTATCTAACCCAAAAGCTATGTCTTCAAATTTCGGGTCATATGTATTGATTCCAAAAGGAGATAATCTACCCGCTGCCCTTACTGTATTTTTATCAATTGAATATTTCTTAACTAAGTCTTTAAAATCAGCTTTGTTGACCAAGGCAGTATAAATACTATCTGCTAAAATAGACTTATCTGAAGGTAATAATATGTGTGAAACACTTATTTTTCCTCTTGCTGGTCTTTTATTAAGTACTTTTATAATATGAAAACCCAATTTCGTAGTCACTATATCGGAAACACTTCCCACAGGCGTACTGTATATTGAGGATTCTAATTCATAAAATCCATCTGGCAAAGGTGCATTAAAATAGCCCATTGCGCCACCATTTATCGCTGTCATTTTGTCTTCAGAGTATTGTTTCGCAGCCTCTTCAAAGGACATACCAGCAACTATTTTAGATTTTATGTCATGTATTTTAGATTGTGCCTGCTTTTTTTCTTCTGTGGAAACCTTTCCATCTAAAGCAACAAATATATGACTGAAAGAAATATCGCTTTGTGACCTTTCATATAGTTCTTTTAAAAGCGTTTCTGTTATCTCTTTATCCATCAAGTAAGTATTGGCTAATTGTTTTCTATAGCCTGAAAGCTCTGCTCGTAGCTCAGATAAAGTATCTAAACGCATAGCCTTGGCTTTCTCAACCTTAAGCTTGAACTTAGTGAATAAATCGATATACTCATTGAGACTTTGAGTAGAATAATCTGCTAAAGTATTATTGTTTTTTTCATAAATATATTTGAATTCACTGACTGAAACATTAGAGTTTCCAATGCTCATCAATACATCTTTGTTGTTTTGACCATCTATACTTGAATGACAAACTAGAATAAAATTTAATAAAAAAAAGCTCCATTTTAACATCTTGACTAATTTTTGATTTATAATTTGACTAAACCTTGTGATTGAATTTAAAAAAATAACAGTTGAATAATGTAGTTTTGGTTTAATTTTTATTGTGCATGTTATGCTATTGAATTAATTTGTATTGCTTGACAGTAAATTTATATAAATAATAACAATTATAATTCATAATGATTAGTATTTAAGGCCACAAAGGTACAAATAATTAACAAATTCCTTTTATAAATAATATATTAAAAATAAATTTATTCATTGGGATAGTTATAAAATAAATCTGAACCCATCTTTACCATTGAGGACAAAAATTGTCTTCATTATGATAATTTCCAATATAAACAATACTGAATTCAAATGCTGAAAGAGACCTCCGACCTCTCAAAAATGAACCTACATTTTGGTCATAACTAAAACCAAAAATAAAATCATTGAGTTCAAAACCAGTCATCCCAATAATAGATTCTATTCCAAAACTATTGGCATTCTGTACGCCTCTAATGTAAGGGCCTATATGAAAATATTTTCCACTTGTTTTAGATACTTTAAATTTAAATGTGCTCCCAATATTGAGTTCGGTATAAGCGCCTTGAGACAATATATTGGCACGAGGTTGCCAAGTGCCAAAATCTGAATATTGGTAAGAGGCTCCAACATGGGCGCTCCATTTTGGCTCTATTACATCCACTTTGTTGATATTTGGATCTCTAATATCGACAAGGTTATACCACGACATGTTGGGCTTGTTTAGATGAAAATAACCTAAACCTGCATGAAAATTAAAGATTTTTGAAGGCGAAATAGTATAATATAGACCTAAGCTAAAATCAGCTGTGGCTTGATTGTTTGGAACTAAATTTTCACCTGTTGCAAATGTGTAGCCATCTATGGAATTAAATTGATCCTCGAAAGTTAAATTTTCATAGTTCAGTGAACGAGCCAATATCCCACCTTGAAAAGCAATACCAAGATATTGTTTTGTGCGTGCATCTAATGACTTATGGTAGCCTGCAGTAAGAACTATCTGATTGGTATTGAGTTCAAAACTATTGACTCTGTCGCCAAAAAAGGTTATACCTAAACCTACAACATCAGGAGTTTTACTTTTGTTATAAACAACATCAAATTTCACATCACCACTCAAAGCATAGGTCTGAATAGGTTGGTCCACTGCACTTCTCCATTGATCTCTATATAAAGTGCTTACCCTAAAAGTGCCGCCATAAGTCCCTACTGTGGCAGGATTCATCGTTAAAGGCGAGGCATAAAACTGTGAAAAATGAGCATCTTGTGAAAAAAGAAAAAATGGCGTAAATGTAAAAATACATACAAAATTTAAAATATTTCCCTTTGTGAGTGCTACTAATTTCGAATACATCAATGTCAATTAAAAAATATTAATTTAAATAAAACGCAAAAATAACAATTAATAGTCTAAAACTAACCATCTTTTTTACTAAACAAGTCTGGGGTCCAATTTAACGCTTTCAGTTGATTCTATTTTTACTGATCTAAAATCTTCATGAGTTGTGTTTAAAATGAGGTTTTTTTCTTGAGGTATAATGATACTTGGGACCCAAATCCCCAATAATCCAAGTTCAAAAAAATAATAGTCTGTCAGCGACCAAAGTTTATCATTATTAAATGTTTCGTAATATTCGTCCTGGAAGTCAATATCAATGGAAATGATTGAAGTGTCAGGAACTGAAATTCTAGCAAAACTGAAAGTATGTTGAATAGCGTCTGCACTTTCAAAATGTACTATGAGCTCCAACAAAGCCAATGACCTGTGCGAACTCGTGTAGAGTGCAGCGACGCCAGGTCTATTCCATCTTCCACCATGAATTTTAGCGCCTTGACCACTTAAATCTCTAATGTATTTTTCTTTGGATATTCTATATACTTCCATCATGCAAAAATACCATGCTCTATACGGCCCAAAATCTGTTGTAGAATAGTAAATCCAAATCCAGTATCTAAATAACTCAATGGTGTATTACTGTGTAGCTCGCGTACATTAGACTTAAGCCACTTATTGAAAGATTTTTGGTCGGTAAATACATCCAGTCCTTTCTCATTCAATACTGAAAGCTGGAGTACTTTTGACGAGGCATCAGCATCTAAAATATGACTAGCTGGATATCTTTGAAGTGTCCGAAGTGATATATTGAGAATTATAGCCATCTCAGTCTGCGTAAGATCCATCTTGTGACCTAAATGCATAAAATCTGCAACTGATATGCCTTTGCGAGCTTCGTCAATAGAAAGTAGATTGACGCCTCCTTTTATGACTCTGAGATATGAGGGCTCGTATTGGAGTGCTGCTTCTTGAACTCTATCATTTATTTGGTCTTTAGGTGTATTGTATTTTTTTGATTTCATGGTGGTGCATTGAAGTGTGAACGAATATCTATTTATGTAATTTAGCACAAAAATAATGACATTTGTCGTGTTTTTACAATTATTTTTTTTGTTTTAACTATTTTTTAACATTTCAAATAGGCTTTTGCAGAATACGATAACTTTTGTAAGTTATTGATTGTATTTTTTATTCCTAATAAGGTATTTGTTTTACATTTATTGGAATGATTATATATTTTTTCTTAGTTTTGCTAAAATATTAATAACTTTGCGTTATTAAATAATATTTTAAATTTCAAAATTATGAAACATTTTTTCTTAGCACTAATCATTTCTTTGGGTGTTGCGACTATTGGTAATACTCAAGATTACAAAACAGCTGTGGG